>CAZEYG010000566.1:0-1500 GCA_964516575.1 uncultured Defluviitaleaceae bacterium | reverse complement strand
CCTATAAATCAGCGGCTCAAACAGTTGGAGAGTTTTTGGAAGAGAGAAAAATAACCTTAGAGAAAAATGATATTTTAACACCATCTATCGACACTGAAATCACAAACGGACTGATAATTGACTTATCAACCTCATTTGACATTATCGTTAGAATCGACGGCAAAGACACAGTTATTAGTTATCCATCAGTAAAGGTCTCTGAAATAGTGGCTAGGCTTGAAAAAGAATTAGGCGTTGAACTTAGAAGCGAAGCTGACAACTGGGCGGATGACACCTATGAAGGAATGATACTTGAACTAAGTACATTTAAGACAGAAGAATATGAGACAAAAACTTCCATTGATTTTGAAACTGAAACAGTTTATAATGACGAGGTTAACGAAGGCGTTATTAATGTCTTAGTTGAAGGAGTCCCCGGCGAAAGAAAAATATTAACCAAAGTTGATTACCTTGCCGGAGAAGAAGTGGAAAGAAAAGTAATACTTGACGAAATTTCTGTTCCATGTATTAACAAGGTAGTAGAGATAGGTACAGCCCCGGTAATAGAGGTTGCCAAAGAAGAGGAAAAAGTATTTCAATACGAAAAAGTGCTGGAAATGACAGCTACAGCGTATACCTGTGATTTTCAGTCAACCGGCAAGCGTCCCGGCGACAAATGGTTCGGGATTACCGCTTCCGGCATGAAAGCTCGTGTGGGGGTCGTTGCAGTTGATCCAAAGGTCATCCCTCTAGGAACAGAGTTGTTTATCGAAGGTTATGGATATGCCATAGCCGGAGATACTGGAGGTGCTATAAAGGGTAACAAAATTGACCTTTATTTCGACACTACCAAAGAATGTATGCAATTCGGCAGACGGCCTATAACGGTCTATGTTCTTTCTTCCAAATAAAAAAACTCCGCCTTATGGCGGAATTTTTTTATTCTGAACGTATTGCGCTTAAAGCGGAAAGCTTCATTGCTCGCCTTGCAGGGAAATAACCTGATATAAGTCCGACTATAGCTGCAAAACCAAGAGCAATTGCTGAAAGCCAAATGGGTATATATGAAACCTGAGTGTCTTCACTGCCAAAACTAAAAGCTTCTAAAAATGCGATACCTTTAACATTATTTAATATAAATGCTACTAAATAGCTGAGAGCAACTCCGAAAAATCCACCAATAAAGCCTATCATGGCGGCCTCGGTTAGGAATACTTTGCGGATCTCCTTTAATGCCGCTCCGATAACTTTCATAACGCCGATTTCTCTGGTACGTTCATAAATAGCCATAATCATAGTGTTTGTGATACCTATTGCGGCCACAAAGAACGAAACGATACCGATTGCGCCAAGGAGCATTTGAAGTGATTGGGTTATTTCCTTCATTGCCGTAACATTTTCAGCTTGAGAATAAACCTCCGTGAAACCACGTTCTTTTATTTTCTCAATAACGCTTCCAACATCGTCAACTGTGTTACATTTTATAATGGCCTGTTCATATCCGTTGTATTTTTGAGTGTT
>CAZEYG010000565.1:0-1518 GCA_964516575.1 uncultured Defluviitaleaceae bacterium | reverse complement strand
TCTCGGTTTAAACGCCCCTCCTCGCAAAAAATTCGCCCCTTGTTGAGAAACAAAAGACGCAATTTCATCTATTTGACTCTCAGATTCAATCGAACAGGGACCTGCAATAATCGCAATGTCATCTAATCCAATGACTTTATCTCTCACACGGATAACCGTTTTTTCACTTTTATTTTCTCGACTGGCTAATAATGTCACTGATACTCCTCATTTGCACCATGGACATGGCGCTCTCAATATTTTTCATTAAATTTCCCCTCAATGAAGAGGATATTAAATTTCATTTTTCTAAATTCACCTTTATAATCAATCACGATTTTAAGATGAAAGGCGCCGAAATCATAATAGAGAGATAAGCTATGAAAAAACTTTCATTTAAACCCATCATCACATGCTTAGCACTTTATGTTTTTTCAACGAATTTATTGGCTGCCCAGACAGTAAATGTAGGGATTGTAAATGTAACAGAACTTTTCAATGCCTCTAATTATGTGCAAAAAGCCAATAAAAAACTTCAAGAGAATATCAAAGCTATGCAAGAACAACTAGCAACTTCTTTTAGCGATATAAATAATTATGAATGTTCTTGGTATTGAATCTTCTTGTGATGAAACAGGCATTGCCATTTATCATACAGAAAAAGGCTTGTTAGGTCATACACTTTACTCGCAAATTGAAACGCATGCCCCTTTTGGCGGCGTTGTACCAGAGCTTGCCTCTCGTAATCATGTCACCTCGCTTGTTCCTTTATTAAATGAGTGTCTTACTCAAGCTAAACTTAGCCTAAGCGACATTCACGGTATTGCCTATACTGCGGGTCCAGGTTTAATTGGTGCCTTATTAACCGGTGCTTGTTTTGCAAAAAGTCTCGCCTTTTCTCTTAAAGTACCTGCATGGGCCGTTCATCATCTAGAAGCGCATATTTTAGCTGCGCTAATGGAAACACCTTCTTTAACTTTTCCATTTTTAGCATTATTAGTTTCTGGCGGACATACATTATTAATTGAAGCCAAAGGATTAGGAGAGTATATTTTGTTAGGTGAAACCGTCGATGATTCCGTTGGCGAAGCTTTTGATAAAACAGCTAAACTTCTAGGTTTTCCCTACCCAGGCGGACCAAAACTTGCTAAAAAAGCAGCTGAATATCCTGCAAATCACCCTTTACCTTTTCCTCCTTTTCCACGGCCCATGCTAGATAGAGATAATTTTAATTTTAGCTTTAGCGGTTTAAAAACGCATGCCTTACTCACCTGGCAAAGAAGCGTCAAAGATGAAGCAAGCATTCAAGCCATTGCATATGCTTTTCAAGATGCCGTCGTTGAAACGCTCACCAAAAAATGTCAACGTGCTTTATTAGCAACGGAACATCATCAACTGGTAGTAGCGGGGGGGGTCGGCGCTAATTTACAGTTACGAGAAACCTTGAGAATAATGAGCAAACAAATAAATACACATGTTTTTTTTCAAAGTCCCGCCTTTTGCACGGATAATGGCGCAATGATTGCTTATACCGGTGCA
>CAZEYG010000564.1:0-1520 GCA_964516575.1 uncultured Defluviitaleaceae bacterium | reverse complement strand
ACCCCGACAGGGTTAATAGGAAAGGTATGTATGAGCACAGCTCTTATTCAAATGCGGAAAAGATACTGGCTATGTGGGATAAGCTTGGATATAGGCTTAACAAAGACGAAGATTTTGATGGAATGTTTAATTTTTATAAGGATTTTACTGTTATTACTAAAGGTGAGAATGTAGGGATTGTAAAGGTGCCGTTTTCTTCTTATCAGGATGCAACATTTAAATATAACCCGGCAAAAAAGGTTTATGACCGTTTCCAGTTTGATAAGGAACACATAGATGAAGAAAACGGAGAACAACTTTCTGTGACAAACGTTATTGTGCAATTTGCAAGTATCAACTTTATTAAAAATGATGATGCAGGCAGGCGTGATGTTAAGCTTATTGGAAGCGGAAATGGCTATTTAATATCTGCCGGAAAAGCTGTTCCTATAACTTGGCGAAAGGATGACCTGTATTCACCAACAAAGTGGTATGACGAAAACGGTGAAAAGCTTACAATTAATAGAGGCAAGACTTGGGTATGCGTTACTGATGAGGATGATGGTGTAACACTTGAGGGTATTACAATCGAATAGAAATGGGATGAGAGGTCTTTGTCTCAAAACGCACAAAAATAATCAAAGCTCGACAGCACTTTTATCTCCGTCGAGCTTTGATTATTTTAATTTGAAGTTTTCATTTACAAATGTTTTTATTCCTTAATTATTCAAAATGAATATTCCTATGTAATCGGGGTAATATATTCAAAGAAAGGAGAATGTTATTATATGCAGATGGATAAAGAGGATTATTTAAAAAAGGCACTGCTTGACACACAGGAAAGAGTGCGCGATTATATGAATTATTCAAGGCAAGTTGATGATGAAAAGCTACAAAACTGTTTTAGAGAGTTTGCTGAAGTGGAAGGAAAGCACGCTCAAACATTACAAGACTTTATAGCTAAATTAGACTAAATAACGTGAGTTTGTAACCGAGTAAATAGCAACAACTTCCATACTGGCAAATTGCATTGTGTCTAGAGACTGGGAGCAAACGCCCTTCGTACCAAGCAAAAGCGCGTAAACGCCCATAAAATCGTTTTTTTGCCGTAAGGTGTAGCAGATACACTCAAAGGCAAAACTCCGCTTAAATCGAAAAATCGTCCAATAGTTTAATTAACGCAAGTAACATAATGAATGCAAGCGGAGCAATTAACCGCTTGCGTTTTCTATTTCTCATATTGTGTTAAAACTAATCTTTGAGGCAATAATCTTGAAATCTCTATTGTACCCAACGCGCAAAATACGGTTTTAACTGATAAATATGACTTTTTAACGGAGCGGCTTAACAAACTTGGTGCAAGGGAAAAGCGTATCAGAGAAGCCTACGAGGACGGTGTGTACACCTTGGAAGAATACAAGGAACGAAAAACGTTGTTAGAAAGAGAGAGGGGAAGCATTAAGCGCAATTAGAACCTGTTCACTGACTATTATTTCCAGCAACTACAAAAATCAAAATAAACCGAAACAATAAGTATTTTA
>CAZEYG010000563.1:0-1523 GCA_964516575.1 uncultured Defluviitaleaceae bacterium | reverse complement strand
TATCACGTAAAATTGTATAACACCTCCATTAATAGTGATTATATAACAGGTTATATTATATAATATATACAAATATCAATAAAAAATCAAGTTACAAATGAACTACCCCACCGCAAGCGACGTGGTATCGGTTTAGTACCTGCGGCAAGCCGCAAGGTATTAAACCTGTTCATTCACAGGCATTTGCCAAATGTGCAAACAAGCTTGTGCGCTTGGATCATTGCCACTACGAAAATAAGAAAGGTGAAGTTTTTTGAATACCTCCAATCAATTACTAAAACCGGACAATATAACTCTATCTGCTGATAGCAGGGCTGTTGTTATTATAGACCAAACAAAGCTGCCATCCGAAACCGTTTTTCTTACGCTACAAAAGGAGGATGAGTTTTTTGAGGCCATTTACCGGCTAAAGGTTCGGGGTGCGCCGGCTATTGGAATCTTTGCGGCTTATGCGATGTATGTACTTGCGGCTCAATTTGATACCGAGAATTATGCTGAATTTTCCGCCTTGTTTGATGAAAAAAAAGCATATCTTAATTCATCAAGGCCTACGGCTGTAAATTTAAGCTGGGCGCTGGAACGTATGAGTGATGTCGTAAAAGCCGAAAGGGGCAAGCCTGTAGAATACATATTATCCAGCCTAAAAGAAGAAGCGGTATCTATTCAAAAAGAAGATATTGCCATGTGCAAAGCAATATCAGAATATGGTCTTACCCTTTTAAAAGACGGCGATTGTGTTATAACACACTGCAACGCCGGCCCTCTAGCCACGTCCTGTTACGGCACTGCTTTAGGGCCCATACTTCTTGCCAAAGAGCTTGGCATAAATATCAAGGTTTTTGCAGATGAAACCAGACCTCTTTTGCAGGGCGCTAGGCTGACTGCCTATGAGCTGGAAAAAGCCGGGGTGGACGTAACTCTTATTTGCGACAACATGGCAAGTAACGTTATGAAAAATGGTTTTGTAAGCGCTTGTTTTGTAGGCTGCGACAGAGTAGCCGCAAATGGCGACGTTGCTAATAAAATCGGAACAAGCGGCTTAGCCATAATAGCAAAGCACTATAATGTTCCGTTTTATGTATTAGGGCCGTCCTCCAGCGTAGATTTTAACTGCCCGACAGGGGATAACATAGAGATTGAACTGCGAAAACCCGAAGAAATAAAGGAAGCCTACTACAAGACACCTGTTGCCCCGGCTCAAGTTAAATGTTACAATCCGGCCTTTGATGTAACCGACAACAGCCTTATAACCGCAATTGTTACGGAAAAAGGGATTATTTATCCGCCGTTTGATAAAAACTTGGCTCAATTAAGGGCATGATAAAAAAAGCTAATGTCTTTTTTAGGAGACATTAGCTTTCAGATTGTCGACAACTAAGTCTTTTAGTTTTTAGCGTCGCAGACTTTAAACGTTTTGGGCGGATTTATTCCGGCCAAAACGCAAAGAAATGCCGTAATGACGCCATAGGCGGCGTGTAGGCATTTCTTCATTAAGTACTCGACAAAGTGGCGAAGCCACTTTG
>CAZEYG010000562.1:0-1528 GCA_964516575.1 uncultured Defluviitaleaceae bacterium | reverse complement strand
TAGAGCATCGCCTTGCCAAGGCGAGGGTCGCGAGTTCGAATCTCGTCTCGTGCTTAAAAAAACATATCCTGATTTCAGGGTATGTTTTTTTGTTGTAAATTAAAGGGGCTGTCTGCTTTTTCTTAGCAAGACAACCCCTTTAACCTATTCTAAAACATATACGACTACATTCTGTCTGCCGAATTCGTTGGCACGGTTCAGGCTTTCATAATATAAATCAATTTTATTACCTTTTATGGCGCTGCCTGTATCGGCAGCTAAAGCGTATCCGTAACCCTCAACGTATAATCTTGTACCAAGGGGGATAACCTTTGGGTCAACTGCAACAATACCCGGTCTTACCATTCGGCCGCTGGCCGTTACACCATAACCCTTATCACCGGGGCGTTTGCCTGTGCATTGATAACCTGCTGTGTAAGCTGTTGCGCTCATAGTTAATGCTTTGGCGCTGTCTAAATCCTCCGGGTCTGCTTCCAAAATTCCCCCTACGCCGGAAACTATAATTTTTGATACAGGCTCCTTAATAACTTCTTCGCTTTTAACCTCACGGGATATTTCCCCGCCTAACATGGTTTTTAAATACACTACTTTCTTTTGGCCGTTTGCGCCTTCCTGTTTAACTATTTCCGTTCCGCCGCTGATTTCAAAGGATGTTTCGTATACCGTTTCAAAAGGAATTTCCACAATCTCTTCTTCATCAGCCGTTACTTCGGATATGGCCTTAGCAATTTTACCGGCGCTTTCGTTTAGCTGCTCTACTATAGGTGTTTTACTGATAGATTCTGCAAATGCGTCCATAACCTTATGCGCCGCCTTTGCAGCCTCCTCCGACATAACAAGCCTTACAACCTGGCCTGATTGAAGGGCGTGTTCGGGAACCAAGTCCAATAATTCATATTTGATTTTTCTCTCGGCCGACAGCCTTTCTGCCAAAGCACTTGCCGACAAACCCTTCTCAACCCTGATTGTTTCGCTGTTATCAGGAAAATCAACTTTAACGTCAATTCCCCTGTGTATAGTAATTTTCTTAGCGCTGTCGCCGGCTACGTCCGGCATTTCTACCGGGTCTGTCAGAAGTGCGTCCATTTTGTCTGTTGCTTCTAATGTAATGCCCTGCTCTTCTAAAAATTCACCTATAGTTTCTTTGTCGGTTTTGTAGGTTGTTACGGTGCCATTGTCCTCTAAAAGCACTGTTACCGCCGGGCCTTGATAAGCGTTAACCGTTCCTGCAAAGGCACTGACTAAAAGAAAAACCGTAACAAAAATTCTAAAATACTTACTCAAAAACAAGCCTCCTTATGGCTGCAGCAGCAGCTTAAAATCAAGCCGCAAACTCGTAATATTTGCTTAATAATTAAAGCATAAATATTACTTCTTTTTTGGTTAGAGATTTATTTTTAATTTAACCAAAACTCAGCCTTAGTTGTATCAGTCCGTAATATTATTACCATTTTTTTACTAAATATTCCTGTAATTGTATTATCAAACTGATTTTTTGCTTAAAAAAATAAAGAAAATACTTTGCTAT
>CAZEYG010000561.1:0-1529 GCA_964516575.1 uncultured Defluviitaleaceae bacterium | reverse complement strand
GAGCCGCTGATTACCCCCTCATCCACATTTCCGTAGGGCTCCCAAGTGCCTTCGTCCCACAGCATAACCGTGCCGCCGCCGTATTCGCCTTTTGGAATTACCCCTTCAAAATTTCTGTATTCAATTGGGTGATCCTCCACCTGAACTGCTAACCGTTTTTCCCGAGTATCGTAAGACGGCCCTTTGGGCACAGCCCAGCTTAAAAGAGCCCCACCCCATTCAAGGCGAAAATCATAATGCTCCCTTCGCGCCATATGATGCTGAACCACAAACCGAAGAAACCCTTGCGCCTCTTCAATTTCGGCTTGTGGCTCAAGGGTTTTATCAAAGTTTCGTTTTTGCTTATACTGGCTTAATTTTTCATTCATGCTAATCAGGCCGGTGCTTTCTCTTTATTAACTTTCTCTACGCTGGCCCTAAGCGCTTCCATAATATCTATAACCTTAGCCTCGCCCTCGGATTCCGGCGCAACAACTTCCTTGCCGGATATTTTGGTTTCAATTAGCGAGCGCAGCTTTGCTTGGTATTCATCTTTATAGGTTGAAGGGTCAAATGGGGTATCCATTGAGTTTATCAAGAGCTTTGCCATGTTCAGCTCCGGCTCAGAAACTTCGGGTTTATTATATTGCTTTTGAAGCTCTTTAATTTCATCTGCGAAAAACATGGTTGAAATAAGCACCCCATCTTCCCGTGGAATTATAGCCATCAGTGTGTCCTTGGTGCCCATAACCGTTTTGCCTATTGCAATCTTTTGTTCCGTCATAAGAGCTGAGCGAAGGAGCTCAAAGGCTTTCTCCCCACCGGGCTGTGGTGAGGCTTGATATGTTTTATCGTAATACACAGGGGAAATCTGGTTTAGCTGAGCAAAATGCAGTATCTGAATTGATTTTTCCTTCTCAGTTTTAATTTTTTCAATTTCCTCATCCGTTACAACCACATATTGATCCTTGTCGTATTCAAACCCCTTTACAATATCTTCCGCTTTAACCTCTTTGCCACAGTGGCCGCATTTTTTCTTATAGCGAATTCGGCTGTTGTCTTCCTTGTGCAGTTGGTTGACATGTATGTCATTGTCTTGGGTTGCTGTATACATTGCGATAGGTATGGCAACCATACCAAATGTTATAACCGATTTACGCGAGATCATAAAAAAACACCTCCATAGCTAGTGTTTCCAATAAAGGGCTAAATATCCTGCGGAGGCAAATAATTGGTTTTTGTTTTGTTTACGAAGGAAATTTTTTCTTATATCCACAAATAGATAATTATGTGTTATAATAGCTGAGGTTTAAAGTCTGAAAGAAAGCAGGAAGTTTTGTGATTGAAACAAGAAATGACATAAGAAATGTAGCTATTATCGCCCATGTTGATCATGGCAAAACAACGTTGGTTGATGAACTCTTAAAGCAAAGTGGTGCATTTAGAGCAAACCAGGTAGTAAGAGAAAGAGTTATGGATTCTAACGACCTTGAGCGTGAACGTGGAATAACCATTTTGTCTAAAAATACCGCTGTGTTTTATAAAGACAC
>CAZEYG010000560.1:0-1531 GCA_964516575.1 uncultured Defluviitaleaceae bacterium | reverse complement strand
AAGCAACTTTTGCCAATATATGACAAACCGTTAATCTATTATCCAATGTCGGTGTTACTTCTTGCAAAAATTAAAGAAATATTAGTTATCTCTACACCGGAGGACACGCCGAACTATATGCGCTTGTTTGGAGACGGCTCACAGTTGGGGTTAGATATTCACTACAAAGTGCAGGAATCCCCAAAGGGGTTAGCGGATGCGTTTATTTTAGGCGAAGAATTTATCGGCAACGATAGCGTCTGTCTGGTGCTTGGAGATAACGTGTTTTACGGCCAATACTTTTCTAAAATGTTGGAAGACGCCCGGGAACAATTATGCAATGGCGGCGCTGTTATCTTTGGTTATCCTGTTGCTAATCCCCATGAATTTGGCGTTGTAGAGTTCGATTCCGGCAAAAATGTTATCTCCATAGAAGAAAAACCCGCTCAGCCAAAGTCTAATTATGCGGTGCCCGGGCTGTACTTTTACGACAACAACGTTGTAAAAATTGCAAAGGAGGTTAAACCCTCTTCTCGTGGTGAAATTGAGATAACCGCTGTAAACAATGCTTATCTACATCAGGGTAAGCTTAAGGTAAGTTTGATGGGACGTGGCATGGCGTGGTTAGATACGGGCTCCCCAAAAGGTATGCTAAAGGCAGCGGAATTTGTCCAAACCGTGCAGGATATGCAAGGTTTCTACATATCTTGTCTTGAAGAAATTGCCTGGCGATGTGGGTTTATTACGACAGAGCAGTTGGCTAGTTTAGGGGAAGAGCTTAAAATGACCGAATACGGCCAATATCTGCTCAAGCTAAAGGAGGAAGTAATAAAATGAAAACTATCCTAATAACTGGCGGCGCAGGTTTTATCGGCTCTAATTTTGTTTATCATATATTAAAAAATCATAGTTACAACGTTATTAACCTTGATGCTCTTACTTATGCCGGCAACCTTGAAAATCTTGCCTCCGTTCAAGGCAACCCCAATTATCGCTTTATCAAGGGTGATATTCGTAATGCTGATACAGTAAACAATATATTTAACGAGCACGACATTAGCTATGTTGTACACTTTGCGGCGGAGAGCCATGTTGACCGTAGTATAACCGACCCACAGATTTTTGTGACAACAAATGTGCTTGGCACACAAGTGCTGCTAGACGCTGCTAAAAGCCACTGGAAACTACACCCTGAGAATAAGTTTAGCCGGGAGTATAAGCCGGGGGTTAAGTTTGTCCATGTCTCTACTGACGAGGTTTACGGCGCATTAGGCAAGACAGGTTTGTTCACAGAAACAACCCCGCTATCACCAAACAGCCCGTATTCGGCATCAAAGGCAAGCTCTGATCTTATAACCCGCGCTTACTACGAGACCTTTGGATTTCCGGTAAGCATTACACGCTGTTCCAATAACTACGGGCAATACCAGTTTCCTGAGAAGCTTATTCCTCTAATGATTAATAACTGTCTTAACGACAAACCCTTGCCGGTTTATGGGGATGGTATGCAGGTGCGTGATTGGCTTCACGTTAGTGACCACTGCACAGCTAT
>CAZEYG010000559.1:0-1533 GCA_964516575.1 uncultured Defluviitaleaceae bacterium | reverse complement strand
GCCCCTTAAAAGGGGCTTGCGGCGACAAAATAGTTGTAAGATTTAATTGTCGCCGTAATACCTTATTACTCCATAAGGGACTCCCACTTTTCATAAAGAGCCAACAGCTCATTTTCCTTTTCAACCTTTTCATCATATGCGCCTTTTGCCTTTGCCGCGTCCGCGTAAACATCAGGGTCGCAAAGTATGGCGTCTATTTCCTTAATTCGGCATTCTGCCGCCGCTATTTCCTTTTCTGTTTTTTGCAGGTCACTAATACGCTTACGTTCTTTTGCCGATTCCTCTTTTTTTCGCTTCCAATCGTCCTTTCCGGGGGAATCCTTTTGTAACTCTAAGGCTCCATCCGTTTGTTCGGAAAAAACTGCTGCTTTTTTTTCTAAATAATAGTCATAATTTCCAAGATATGTGTTAACGCCGTCTTTTTTAAGCTCCAGTATTTTGTCGGTCGTATTGTTTATAAAATATCTGTCGTGAGATATAAAAAGAACAGTACCCTCATAACTTTTTAAGGCATCCTCCAATATTTCCTTTGAATAAATATCCAAATGATTTGTCGGTTCGTCAAGTATAAGGAAGTTTGCTCCCCCAAGCATTATTTTCGCCAGAGCCACACGGCCTCGTTCTCCACCGCTTAATGTTTCGATAGGTTTAAATACATCATCCTCGGTAAAGATAAAAGCTGCAAGAGCGTTACGTATTTCTAAAACCGTTAGCTTAGGGTAGCTGTTTGATATTTCGTCAAATATTGTATTTTCGGGGTTAATATTTTGGTGCTCCTGGTCGTAGTAGGCGGTAATAACGTTAGCGCCAAATTTTATTTTTCCTTTGTCCGGCTGTAAGGTTTCCATTATTATTTTGATAAGCGTTGTTTTACCAACGCCGTTTGGGCCGATAAGGGCAACCTTTTCGCCTTTATGTATGCTAAAGGTTACGCCATTAAAAAGCTGAAACTGGTCAAATACCTTAGCTACATCCTCAACAAAAAGAACATCATTGCCGCTTTCTCGTTTTGGCGATAAATTAAGCCTTAGCTTTTGCGGCAAGTTTTCAGGTTTTTCAAGCCTTTCAATCTTACCAAGAAGTTTTTCTCTGCTTTCCGCACGTTTAATAGATTTTTCACGGTTAAAGGAACGAAGCTCTTTAATAACCTCTTCTTGTCGCTTGATTTCCCGCTGCTGGTTTATATACTGTCTTAATGCGCTTTCCCTATCCGCTTCTTTTTTGGACGCAAAAAACGAGTAGTTTCCAAAGTAAACTACTGATTTTTTATTTTCAATCTCTATAACTTTTGTCACTATTTTGTCTAAAAAGTATCTGTCGTGGGATATTAACAGCACACTGCCCGAATAGTTCTTTAAATAATCCTCAAGCCACTGGATTGAGTCAATGTCTAAATGGTTTGTAGGCTCGTCCAAAAGTAAAAGCTCCGGCTCCCTTAAAAGCAACTTACCAAGGGCAACCCTTGTTTTTTCCCCGCCGGACAACGTATAAACAGGCTGGGAGCTTTCAATATCTGAAAAGCCAAGACCCTTT
>CAZEYG010000558.1:0-1533 GCA_964516575.1 uncultured Defluviitaleaceae bacterium | reverse complement strand
AAGGTAATACTTA
Organism: uncultured Defluviitaleaceae bacterium; assembly: GCA_964516575.1. Classification (GTDB taxonomy): domain Bacteria; phylum Bacillota; class Clostridia; order Lachnospirales; family WRBF01; genus CAZEYG01. The sequence goes on along the minus strand of CAZEYG010000558.1, from coordinate 1,520 downwards.
AAGTTATACTAGAGGCAGTACTAAAAGTGATACTAAAAAGAGGAAGGTGTAGCAATGGGTAAGGAAGTCAAAAAAAAGAAATTCAAGGGCATTAGCGGGAAATACTCTGTGCTGGTGTCTCTGATCGTTATTATTTCGACTACTATTATCAGCACAATTAGCTACGTACTTTACCGGCAAGAATGTATATCGGCCAAAGCAGAGACAGCTTTTAGCATATCACAAACAGTTTCGGCCGCAATGGACGGCGACAAAATAGCGGAAATCATGGCTTCAAATGAAAAGACTGATTATTGGCAAAGAACAAATGTTATGTTAAAGGATACCTTACGCCTAACGAGCTTATCATGGCTCTATATCGTTAATAAGGGCAACGGCAGCGTATATACATGTTACGATTGGGTGCCTGAAGAGGATATAACCCTTAATACTACCCAATCCGTTGATATTTTTGCGAAGGAACTGGGGTTGTGTTTTTCAACTAAAAAGCCAACAATAACAGGTGTTTATGACGCCGGTGAGATTTACGGCCTATGTATTTCAGGTTTTGCCCCGATTTTTGACTCTCAGGGGAATGTTGTTGCGGTTGTTGGCGCGGATATAAGCGTAAAGGATGCGTTAGATGCCGCTGATACTCTGGGGTTCAGAAATATGCTTATTACCTTTGTTTTAACTGGTATTTTCGCTCTTTTTGCCGTGATTTACACAAAGACCCGAATTGGCAAGCCTATAAGCCTGCTTTTAGCCGCTTCTAATAACTTAGCAAATGGAAATATGAATATTGACCTTAACATTAAATCAAACGACGAGCTGGGTATTTTGGCCGAAAATTTCGGCCATGTGGCAACATCAATCAAACGGCTTACCCATGAAATTGACAAGACGGCTTTTAATCTAAATGCAGGAGATATAGACGCTGTTATCGACACAAACGGCATGACCGGCGAATACAAAACGGTTTCCTTAGGTATCAACGGAGCAATAACCAATCTTATAAAGGATTCGCTGCAAATACTTGAAATTATGTCCGCTTATGCTGACGGTAACTTTGAAGCGAAAATGAATCAATTCCCCGGCAAAAAGAAAATTGCAAACGAAAGTGCGGATAAACTTAGAGATAACTTGAAGGCAATATACCAAAACATTGGTGATATTGCAACCGCCGCCGCCGGCGGCGACTTATCCGGCCGTATACCTTTAAACAACTTCAAGGGTCATTGGGCTATTCTTGCCGAAGAGGTTAACAAGCTTGTAGATAGTATTGCAGGGCCATTGGACGAATGCTCCTCTGTTTTGCATACAATGGCAGCCGGTGAGTTTGATTTAAGGGTTGTTGGTAATTATCAAGGCGAATTTGCTAAAATTAAGGATTCGTTAAACTATACATCCGACGCAATTGCTTCCTATATAAAAGATATTAATATTGTGCTTGCCGCTATTGCAGGAAATGATTTGACCCATAATATTACCCGTGACTACGTAGGACAATTTGCTACGATAAAAGACTCCATAAATAATAT
>CAZEYG010000557.1:0-1550 GCA_964516575.1 uncultured Defluviitaleaceae bacterium | reverse complement strand
GATTTAGGTTCCAGTGTTGCAAGACGTGCAGGTTCGACCCCTGTTACCCGCACCAAAATAATCGGGGTGAAATAGATGCAAATCAGCATTTGTTTCATCCCGATTTTTAAAAAGAATGATTTATAAGGAAAGCGGCAATACCATGAATGTAAGAAATGAGTTCCTATTAGAGCAGGCAAAGCTGCTTTACAACATAAAGTGTATCAAAGAGAATACAAAGGGCTGTTCGGGAAATAAAATTTTTGAGGCGGAAACAGAGCAAGAAGCTTTCATATTACGAGTGTCTGAATTTACTCAAAAGACAAAAAAGCATACAGAGTTTGAATTGCAATGGCTGGATTGCCTGGGGGCAAAGTCGGACAGTGTAGCAAAGCCAATCAGAAGTGTAAATAAGAATCTTTACGAAGTTGTGAGCACACTAAATCAGTCTTATATTTTGTGCTTATTTGAAAGAGCTCCCGGAAAAAACCCGGATATCAATGCTCCTGAAGAATTTAATGAAGCCTTATTTTTCAATCTTGGTGCAGTGATGGGTGAGTTACATAGGCTGACTGAAAACTACAGCGAAAATATTATAAAGCCGGAGTTTCAGTGGGATAATAATGCGTATTCTTGGCGTGGGAACAATGAAATTTTGGACGAGGATGTCCGTCGTTGTGAAAGAAAATTACTCAATGAAATTAACACCTTACCAATCACCCCGGACTGCTACGGAATTGTTCATTATGATATCCACATAGACAATTTCTTCGTTGAAAACAATAAGATTAAGTTGTTTGATTTTTATGATTGTCAGTTTAACTGGTATGCTGCGGATATAGGAAGTGCCATTTTCTTTATGGTTCAAAAGGGTGCAGGACCCCTGACTAACAAAAGTGAACAGGAGCGAACAGAGTTTGCGCAGGTTTATATAACCTCGTATTTAAAAGGATATCTTACAACAAACACGATTAGCAAATTCTGGATTAATAATATAGATTTATTTATTAAATATCAAATGACCGACGAATATAGGGCTGCACAAAATTTCTGGAAAGATGAAAATACCAGCTTACAGCTATGGTACTTAAAGTGGCACAAGGACAGAATTGTAAATGATTTGCCCTATGTTTTTGTTGACTATACAAAGATAATGAACGCTTTGCCACCCATCCCTGACAAATAAGAAAATCCCCGACACCTATTTTGACCTATTGACACAAAGCGCCGCAAGCTATACTGCTTGTGGCGCCGTATTTTTTATATACATTTCTGCGTTATTTTTGAACAGTGCACAGCAAGCCTGCGCGGCCTGTGCGGCACGGCACACCCCAAAGCACAAGCGGCAGCGCGGCTGCCTGGCAACCCCTTTAGGGCAAATTCACACAGCATGCGCTATGCTGCTCTTGGCAGAAGCGGCGAATTGCTGCGTTGGCCTCGACAGGCTTCGCCGCGGCGCTAGTCAATCCTCCACCTTGTTTGACAAAAAAACCTTGGCGGCATGGCGAACGTTTAAGAAAAAAACTTGGCAAACAGTGGGTCGTGCTGTGGGGTATGCGTCATATAGCCGG
>CAZEYG010000556.1:0-1554 GCA_964516575.1 uncultured Defluviitaleaceae bacterium | reverse complement strand
TGAGTGTATATTTCTTTCATTTGAGTTTTCATTTCGTCCTTAGCCTTTTGCTGCTCACGGTCTATGTCAAGCATAGCACGGTTTTTGATAAGGTCTGCTTCTTCTTTGGCTTCGGCCAAAATCTGGCTCTCTTTTTCAAGGCCACGTTTTCTGGCGTCGTCCAAAATCGATTGGCGTTCCTTCTCGATTGCTTTGAGCTTTTCTTCATACATGACTTTAAGCTCATGAGCCTGTTTTGCTTCCGTCTCGGCGGATTCTATTTCGCCGCGGATACGGTCCGCACGGGTTTTCATAAACTTTATAACGGGCTTATATAGAAGAAACGATAAAGCCCCAGCCAAAACAAGCGTGTTAAAAAGCTGCATAGCAAGGTCTGTCAGCATAGGCAGGTCGAATCCTAAAATTCTTGCCGTTAACATAATATACATTAAGCCGGCTCCCTCCTTTTTTAGATAGTAAGGTTAATTCAGGGCAGAGCCTCTTATTTAGGAAGCTGTGTAACAAGAGGATTGGCAAATAATAAAATCATAGCTACGATAAGGCCGTAGATACCTGTTGTTTCCGCAACAGCGGCGCCTACGAGCATTGTAGTCATAATAACGTCTCTTGCTTCCGGCTGGCGGCCAACTGCTTCCGCGCCTTTACCGGCCGCATAACCTTGACCAACGCCAGGGCCGATACCGGCTATAACCGCAAGGCCGGCGCCGATAGCTGAACAACCGAGAACAAATGCTTGAGAAGTGATTTGTGAATTCATTAAAAATTCCTCCTTTAAAATAAATGTTAATTTGAAAATTAATCGGGTATTTTACTTTTAATAAATGTCATGCTAAGTATTACAAAAATAAAGGATTGCAGGCAGCCCGAAAATAAGTCAAAGTAAGCGTGTAGTGCGGCCGGTATTCCTATCTTTAAATAGATTGGGAACAAGGCATAAATCATACCCATTATTATAAGCCCGCCTAATATATTGCCGAAAAGACGGAAGCTTAATGATATTGGCGTAGCAAATTCGCCGATAAGGTTTATGGGAAAAAGTATCGGAATCGGACGGAAGTAGTCCTTAAAATATTCCGATTTGCCCTTTGATATACCCATAAAATGTATCAGAAAAAAAGTAGAAATACCAAAGGCTGCCGTTGTGGAGATGTCGGCGGTTGGCGGACGGAACCCCAAAAGCCCGCTAAGGTTAGCAATCAGGATAAAGGCAAAAAGGCCAAAAAACCAGTTGCCGAAATAAGCCTGCTTTTCGCCCATGTTGGTCCTTACGAAATTATCCATAGTACTTACAAGAAGCTCAATAAAGTTTTGGAAGCCGCCAGTTGGTACTTCTTTAAAGCTGTTTAACTTAATGCGAACGATAACGGCGAATAAAATAAGAACCGCCATTATTATCCATGTGTTTACTATGGTTTCGGTAATCCAAAAGGGAAGGCCGAATAAATTAACAACCGCATAACATTCATTGTCAAAGCTCATATTGTTATCACTCCTTTCCTTTAAAATTTGCTTCGCTTTTGTAAGAACCTGTATTCAATAAGCTGTCACTCGACT
>CAZEYG010000555.1:0-1557 GCA_964516575.1 uncultured Defluviitaleaceae bacterium | reverse complement strand
ATTCGGGCGTTGTTGTTATTGCAAAGTCCGACGGTGTTGTTGATAAGGTTACTGCCAGCGAAGTTGTAGTTAAAAATGAAAAGAACGAACGTGTAATTTATCGGCTTACAAAATTCATGCGCTCCAATCAGGGCACATGTATTAACCAACGCCCCGTTGTATCAAAAGGGCAGGTTATTAAAAAGGGTGAAATTATTGCAGACGGCCCATCAACAGAAAACGGTGAGCTGGCTCTTGGCCAAAACCCACTTATCGGCTTTATGACTTGGGAAGGTTATAATTATGAGGATGCCATACTCCTTAGCGAAAAGCTGGTCGAAGACGATATTTATACATCAATTCATATAGAAGAATATGAAGCTGAAGCAAGAGACACTAAACTTGGCCCTGAAGAAATAACCCGGGACATTCCAAACGTAGGTGACGACGCTTTAAAGGATTTGAACGAAACAGGTATCATTAGAATCGGCGCCGAGGTTCAGCCTAACGATATTCTTGTTGGTAAGGTAACGCCTAAAGGCGAAACCGAACTTACGGCCGAGGAACGTCTTTTAAGAGCAATCTTCGGCGAAAAGGCCAGAGAAGTAAGAGATACTTCCTTACGTGTACCTCACGGCGAAAGCGGTATTATAGTAGACGTTAAAATATTTACAAGAGAAAACGGCGACGAATTGTCTCCTGGGGTTAACCAGCTTGTCCGTGTTTATATAGCTCAAAAGCGCAAAATATCCGTCGGAGATAAGATGGCCGGGCGCCACGGCAACAAAGGCGTTATTTCTAGGGTTTTGCCTGTTGAAGATATGCCTTTCCTGCCCAACGGCAGACCCCTTGATATAGTGCTTAATCCTCTTGGCGTGCCGTCTCGTATGAATATCGGCCAGGTTTTAGAGGTGCATCTTGGTCTTGCCGCTAAGGTTCTCGGCTGGAAAGTTGCAACCCCTGTTTTCGACGGCGCAAACGAAATTGACATTATGGACACCCTAGACCTTGCCAACGACTACGCCAACATGGAATGGGATGAGTTCGAGGTTAAATGGAAAGATGTTATAGAAGAATATATTTTTGAAGAGCTGGAAAAGGGTAAGGAAAGACGTTTTGAATGGAAAGGTGTTCCCCTTAGCCGTGACGGAAAAATAAAACTTCGTGACGGACGAAGCGGCGAGTATTTTGATAACCCGATAACTGTAGGTTATATGCACTACTTAAAGCTGCATCATTTAGTTGACGATAAGATTCATGCCCGTTCTACAGGTCCATATTCGTTAGTTACCCAGCAGCCTTTGGGCGGCAAGGCTCAATTTGGCGGCCAGCGTTTTGGCGAAATGGAAGTTTGGGCTTTGGAGGCTTATGGCGCCGCTTATACGCTCCAGGAGATTCTGACGGTTAAATCAGACGATATTGTAGGACGTGTAAAAACTTATGAAGCTATAGTAAAGGGAGAAAACATTCCTGAGCCGGGTGTGCCGGAATCCTTTAAGGTTCTGCTTAAAGAACTGCAGGCTCTTTCACTGGATGTTAGAGTGCTTCTTGATGACGCTACAGAGCTTGAAATAAGAG
>CAZEYG010000554.1:0-1563 GCA_964516575.1 uncultured Defluviitaleaceae bacterium | reverse complement strand
GTAACCAAGCATTTTTTCAACACAGCTGCCGGATACAGAATAAAACCCATCTTTTATTTTTTCAACTATAACAGGCTCGTCAGTTATCTGAATTTCGTCGTACTCTTCAAAATCCGCCTCAAACGTAATATTGCCGGGATAGTTTTTAAGCACGTCATATATATGGGCGATAAGCTCGTCAAGGCCAGTGTTGTTTGCGGCGGAAATAGCCATCACCTTATAACCCTGAGGCTCAAAGGTATTTTTCAGCCGTTCCAGGTTTTCAGCCGCTCCGGGAACATCCATTTTGTTGGCTACGATAATTTGCGGTCTTTTAAGCAGACTTTCGTTATATTCAAAAAGCTCGTTATTTATAATGTTGATATTTTCTACTGGATCGCCGCCTTCTGTTGCAGCGGCGTCGGTTACATGCACCAAAACCTTCGTCCGTTCAATATGCCGCAAAAATTCATGGCCTAGGCCGGCGCCTGCGCTGGCGCCCTCGATAAGGCCGGGGATATCCGCCAAAACAAAGTCCTCCCCAAACCGACGAACAACACCAAGATTAGGTGAAAGAGTAGTAAAATGATAGTTAGCGATTTTTGGGTTAGCGTTTGTTACCATCGAAAGAATGGTGGATTTTCCAACGTTTGGCATACCGATTAGGCCAACGTCGGCTATCAGCTTAAGCTCCAGAATAATGTCGTATTCCTTTGCAATAACACCTCGCTGGGCGTAACGAGGAGCTTGCATCGTCGGCGTAGCGTAATGCTGGTTACCCTTGCCGCCTTTCCCCCCTGAAACGATTACCTTCTGCTCCATAGGTGTAACCATATCCGCCATAACCTTATTAGACGTCATTTCGCGGATAATAGTACCTACAGGCACTTTAATAATTATATCATCGGCGTTTTTCCCGGAGCAATTACGCTTTTTGCCGTCCTCGCCGTTTCCCGCCTTAAAGGTTCTTTTGTAGCGGAAATCAAGAAGGGTAGTCATGCTGCTGTCGGCCTCAAAAATAACGCTGCCGCCACGTCCGCCGTCACCCCCGTCAGGGCCGCCGTTTGTTATATACTTCGCCCGGTAAAAGGAAACGCAGCCGTTGCCGCCGTTGCCGCCTTTAACATGGATTTTTACTCTGTCTACAAACATAATTACCTCTATAAACCAAATTTAATTTATTAAAGAAGGGCGAACAAAGTCCGCCCCTAAAGAATCGCTATAAACTATTCGGCAATCTGAACAGGATAAACGGAAACTTTCTTTTTATCCCTGCCTTTTCTTTCATACTTAACTCTGCCGTCCACAAGAGCAAATAGAGAATCATTGGAGCCTTTACCAACGTTAGCGCCCGGATGAATTTTTGTACCTCTTTGAGTGTATAAAATATTACCGGCCTTAACTATTTGACCGTCAGAGCGTTTACATCCTAGTCTTTTGGATTCGGAGTCACGACCGTTTTTAGTAGAGCCAACACCCTTTTTATGAGCAAAAAACTGAAGGTTTAATTTTAACATTTATTGCACCTCCTTAAATATTATTTGAAGCTGGTTTTTATATTCGGCTTGTATTCCGTTAAGCCCA
>CAZEYG010000553.1:0-1571 GCA_964516575.1 uncultured Defluviitaleaceae bacterium | reverse complement strand
TAGAATAGAGTAAATATTCAGTTTTTAGTTAAGGGGGAATTACCTGATGAAGAGCAAAAACAGTACACCAATCGGATTTTTAATTGAGATGCTACATATTTCTGTCAAAGACATGGCTAATGAGATATTTGTTGACCCTACCACCATCAGCAAGTGGAAAACGTGCGAACGTCCGCTTTCTTCAAAATGCGATAGCTTTGAAAAGGTTGTTAAATACGTTCTCTCGAGAAACAGCAAACAAAACCGCAGAGTACTCGAAAACCTATTTAGTAGCATATACGGCGAGAAAACATATCCAACACCTGATTATGTTGAATCGTGCTTACGACAGTTTCTTGATAACGCCACCGTACCTACTGAAGCAAAGAACATAGCTATACAAACAAAAGGCGGGCTTTACTCCTGCATGACTAACATCTATTCCGGCATCGAAGGGCGCAAGGCCTCAATGGAAATTTTGTTAAACAATGCCGAAAGTACTGATAATCCGGGAGAGCTTTTGTTTTTCGACCGACAGCTATTTGCTTGGTTTATCTTTGACGACCAATACCGCAGAAATTGGGAAAAGCGGATAGTCGCATTGTTGGAAGTTGGATGGCAAATTTCAGTCATCATTGACTGTTCAGCATCAAATCAAGTGTTAAGCGTTTTCATGTATTGCAACAATGTTTTTTATGCATTTCCCAATTATAAGGAATTTACTTTTAATTCAGTGCGGAATATAAATCTTTTACCTACGGTTTATATTTTGAGAGGTAAAACCGCTGTCTTTGGATTTAATACCGATAAAACCCTATACACTAATGTGATGCAGGATAAATTCACTCTGGAGCATGGCTATTTCTATTTGAACAACCTGATTTCAGAGTGTGCGCCAACCCTTTCACCAAAGACAACAAAAGGGCGTGTTGATGTCTTTAATAAAATTATAGGGTATGAGGTTTGCGATGAAGCCACTTATCTCTATTCTTCAAGTCTTTCTCTTATTGCGCTAAGCGACGAGTTGATAAATCAAGTGCTATATGAAAATTGTATTGTCGGTGAATTGAAATCCTCTTTGTTAAAAGCAGTACAAGCTATAAGGCAAAACGTCTTGGATTCAAAGGAGTTTTACAGGCATGTCCTTTACCTGAACCCGGCTCTTTTGTCTTATGAGAAAGTGTATTGCAAAGAGTTTTCGTTCATCGTTGGGAAAGATATTTACATGACGAGGGAAGTGTTTATTGAGCATCTTAGGCAGACTGTTCATATGATAAGAGGGCAAAATAATTATTCAGTGTCGTTACCAGGTCCAATGGACAGGCTTCCCTCAGAACACTATTTGGTTAGATGTAAAAATAAACTCTACACCATTTGTGTGGGTGACGAAATACGATTCAGTGCCGAAAGCAGTATGGTTACTACCGTATTTGGCATTTTAGATGAGCATTGGAAAACCATCCCCGCTGAAAACAAAGACACCGATAGAGTGACAAAATATCTGCTTGGGCTAATTGGTGAATAACGATTTAAGTCAATACAAAAGACGGTGCGGTTCTCGATTGAGAATTGCACCATTTTTTAGACGTTGA
>CAZEYG010000552.1:0-1589 GCA_964516575.1 uncultured Defluviitaleaceae bacterium | reverse complement strand
GTACCTTGTTTTGGCGTTTATAAAGGAAAGCCTGTAACCGTTTGAGCCCATTTCCCAATATGTACGTTTTATAAGCCGTTTTAAATCATTTGGGGTTAAGAAGTTTAAATCCTTGGAGTTTAAACGGTCGGCATAGGTCATAATAGTTGCAGTGTAGTTGTATTTGCTTAAAATCTTCTCTGAAAAGATTGCAGTATCTCTTCTGCCGTCCTCAAAAATAAGGAACAGTGCTTTTTCCGGCAGAGGTTTATCCTGATAATAAAAATCAATAATATCCTGTTGGGTAACAGATACATATCCGTTTTGGCGCAACATCATTAGATGTTCATTAAGTTGCTTTTCGGATATATACTCCTCGCTGTTGCCGTTTAGGTTTACACCAAAATAAGAAACAGCAATAAACTGGCCGGAGGTTCTTGGCACATCCTCATGCTTATATGTAGGCAAAAAGAAAAGGCCCCGTATGACCAGCGTTAAACCGCAAAGCAGCAGTATTGACTGAAAAATCGTACGAATCACTTTTTTTCTATCTTTCTTTTTTTGTTCATTACTTAAATTACCGTTAGAAACCGATACCTTTTTCATTCCTGTTTATCTCCACCACAGATTCCCTAGCTCTTTTTGCCGCTTTTTTATTAGGTTTTCTTTTAACAGCTTTTTCATTTTTAAATTCGAGCTTAGGTTCTTCACTAACGCCAACAGCTTGTTGAGTTATAGGCATATTACCCTGAGCATCACTAAGCTCCATACCCTTAAACATCGGGGTTGGCATATTAGTTTCCATTTGAGCTTTTTTCTTTAATAATTTTTTCTCTTCGGCTATTAAATCATCAGCAGTCATACGGGTGCCCCAGGTAGATTTCCAAAAAGTAACCCATGCAATAGGCATTTGCCAAAGTAAAACAAACTCATAATACAGGCAAAAGAATATACCGTATATCCATGTTTTGCTTTTTCTTAAAAATAACTGGGCTAGGCTCATAAGCGAAGCCATCATTAAAATACCCACGATAAACGTAAGGGGGAAAATTTTTTGGGACATTGGAACATACACCAAGTTATAAAGAACCACAATAGGCGCCAAAACCGGCACAAAAAACCCCATATAAAAACTCATGGCCATAAACGGCTCCTTACGCCACATAAACTTGAAGGAAACTATAGACTCTCGAAGCCAGGAGCGTTTCCAGCGCATTTGCTGCTTAAGGAACACCTTATGTTTGTTTGGAACGATAGTATAACATATAGCAGAATCCTGATAAGTGGTTCGGTGCCCTTTAAGCACTAGATTTGTCATGGCTCTGTCGTCGCCAAAGGTTGCCCGCTGGCCTAAGAACTTTTGGTTAAGCCAGGCATCCAGATTTTTAAGAACAATATCCTTTCTGTAACAGGATAACGGGCCGGATAGGCAAGTAACGGCATCAAAAGCAGCCTCAGCGCTTTTCATAACCCGAAAAGCAACATAATATCTTACCGACTGCATTTTGGTAACAAAGTTTGTAAATGTATTAGCAACGTCTGTCCGCCCGGTATCACCACCCATTTTCTGGTCTTTAAAGGGCTGTACTAGGTTGATTATTGCTAAGGGC
>CAZEYG010000551.1:0-1600 GCA_964516575.1 uncultured Defluviitaleaceae bacterium | reverse complement strand
TACTTGAGGTAGAGGGCGGGATAATTAAGAGGTCTTATAAATACTCTAAAGGGGGATTATAATGAAGAAAATCAAAGTATTATCAGAGCAAAACTCATACGAAAAAGGTAAACGCATAAATGTTCAAACGTTAGAAACCGTTTCCTCTCTATCGGATGATATGGCCGCGCTTGCAAATTATACAAGCACTCTTGCAGCACACCAGGCAACAGTTGAAAAGCTAACCGAAACTATGCCTGATGATGTTTCACAAAAAAGAGCTTTTGAAGATGAAATAAACCGTTTAAGAGGTGAAATGCAAACATTAAAGCACGCTATAGCCGTTCAAGAGGAATACATTAAGGGGTTTGATAATAATGAGGTTTGAAATTAAGAACCGTAAGATTATTAACAACTCCTCTAAAATCGGAGTGCAGGGTGACAATAATGTTGAAACAATAGATTTTGTAATTGCTAAGAACTGTTTTCCTGGCATAAATGATTTTGATACATACGGTTTGCAATGCTTTTTAAATGCCGTTACAAGCAAAAAAGCACCTCTAATGAAACCTTTAGATTTAAGCTATACAGATGAAAATGTTATTGCAACATGGATTGTGGGGCGAGAGGAAACCCAGGACAAAGGCTATATGAATGTGGCGCTTAGTTTCGTAACTATTAGTGATGAGGTGTTAAATACTGAAACAACTACGTTTAATGTTGCAGGAACAATACCACCCTCCACTCCTCAACAGATGGCGTTTATGTCGAGGTCTACATTTGATATGCCTGTAAGCACTCTTTTTTTAGAGCCCGAACAATCAGCGATATCAGTGGTAAACAACAAGCTTGTAATTCCCTCTGATTTACAAAATATTGCCGTACAAAATGACAATGAAAGCAAAAAGGTAAAAATTGTACTTCCGCGATATTATCAAGGCGAGGATTTAAGCTCATATCCTATAAGACTGCAAGTGAAAAACCAAAAAAATAATACAAGTGCAATACCCTTTAATAACACAATTGTCGGCGACAATATCGAACTATTGTGGATCATTGAAAGACCTATTACAAGCATTGCTGGAAAGCTTCAGCTGTCTTTATGGATTGGAGAGCCTACAACAGATACGTTTTTTAAACAGACGGAGATATCCACGGTAAATATTTTAAGCTCTATTGAATTTGGAGAGCCGTTTGTGCCGGTAACACCTCCCGAATTTTTACTGTATTTAGCCCAAATGGAAACGATAAAGCAGGATACATTAAAATATAAGGATGAGGCTTACTTGTCTGAAAATAATGCTTCGCAAGCAGCTACATATGCAGCAACAAAAGCTAGCGAAAGCACGCAGCAAGCAAATCTTGCTAAAGAATCAGCCGCCAGCGCAAATCAGGCATATCAAAGCACATTGAACGCATACGGAGCTACCGAAAGCTATATGCACAAAACAGAGGAATATATGAACACAGCAAAGGCAGAAGCGGACAGAGCGGCCGCTTCTTATTTATTTATTGACGGTGGAACTTTCGAGGACTATGGCCCTGTAACCGCGCATAATTTTAACCCAATTGCTCACTCCAACATGATATTATCAGGCGGAGATATAGCTTTAACCGAAAA
>CAZEYG010000550.1:0-1604 GCA_964516575.1 uncultured Defluviitaleaceae bacterium | reverse complement strand
ATGAAGGCGTAGACCAGCGGGTTATAGACGAAATAGTTACAGAGGAGATTTCAATAGGCGACTATGTGCTTACAGGCGGAGAGCTTGCGGCGTTAGTTGTTATTGATGTTGTTTCACGTCTAGTGCCCGGAGTTTTGGGAAAGGAGCAATCCTTCATAGATGAAAGCTTTACCGACAACCTCCTTGAATATCCACACTATACAAGACCTTCAAGCTTTATGGGGCGAGACGTGCCGGAGGTACTTTTGTCCGGCCATCATAAAAATATTGAGGATTGGCGCAAAACCCAGTCCGTTAAAATAACGACTGAAAAACGTCCTGATTTGCTGCAAGGAGCTAAGGCGGATGAATGAAATAAATTCTCATACTTTAAAGATATTTTTTGAAGACAGGTTTATAATTCTGGTTGAAAAGCCACAAGGTATGCCTTCTGTTTCTGATAAGACAACAAACGTTAGCTTAAGCTCGTTTGTTTCGGATTACACCGGCGCAGAGGTTTTCCCAGTTCATAGACTTGACAGACCTGTAGGCGGGCTTATGCTGTTTTGTAAAACTCAACCGGCCGCTAAGGCATTTAATAACCTAATTGCAGCAAGGTTAATTACCAAGCAGTATTTGGTCGTGGCTTGCGGTGTGTCTAAGCAAAAAGCTCGGTTGGTTGACTATATGTTAAAAAACGAAAGACTTAACGTTTCAAAAATCGTTCCGAAAAACACAACCGGAGCAAAGGAGTGCATTTTGGAATACGAAACGGTGAAACGGTTTAAATGTGAAAAATACGGTGAATTGTCTGTTGTTAAGGTCACTCTTGTAACAGGCAGACACCATCAAATAAGAATACAGCTTTTAAACGCCGGACTGCCTATTTACGGCGACACGAAGTATAACCCGATGTTTGCAAGGGTTAAGGAATTTGTTAACATCGCTCTTTGGTCTTATACATTAGAATTTACCCACCCATTTACAAATAAATGTCTCAAATTTGAATCAATACCTGCAAATGAAAATATTTGGCAAAACTTATGCTTGTAATTTTAAAAATTGTATGATACTATTTATAAGAATTTTATGTACACATATCCAATGCTCGGATTACGGACTCTCCAGCCGCTTCTTAGCATGTGGGGTTAGTGACAATAATTATAGGAGGTCTTTTTATGATTGACAAAAAAACTATTATTGAAAAATATGGAAGAAACGAGGCGGATACAGGTTCGCCGGAAGTGCAGATTGCTCTTTTAACAGCTAGAATCAACCACCTTACAGAGCATTTAAAGGTACACAAAAAGGATCACCATTCAAGGCGCGGCCTGTTAATGATGGTTGGCCAAAGAAAAGGTCTTATAAATTACATTAAGGAACGGGATATAGTAAAATACCGTGAGCTTATTGCAGAGCTTGGCATAAGAAAGTAACAATCAACGGGGGACAATGCACCATTGCTTGCAGTATAAAAACAGCTTATATACTGCAAGCATTGATGCCGTGTGCCCTTCTGCTATTTTATACTAAAAAATAAACACAAAAAAAACATACAAAAGAACAACTGCAATTTATGCAGTTTAATGAAGGGAGTTCCGCATGTATAAGACATTTTCATTGGA
>CAZEYG010000549.1:0-1610 GCA_964516575.1 uncultured Defluviitaleaceae bacterium | reverse complement strand
ATCTATATCTTAAGCGTTATTTCGTTTAATGTCAAGAGGTTTCTGAATATTATTTTATAAAATGCTTGATATTTCGTTTAATATGCACGATAATTAATTTGAGGTGATAATGAATGAGTCTTTATAAAAGAATAGATGACGTATTAAAGGAGCGCGGAATGAGCAGACGACAATTTGCTATCGCATCGGGCATACCTCCGTCTACATTACAGTCTGCTCTTACAAGGGGGAAAAATATACCAACTGAGATGGTTCAACGGATAGCAGCCGCCCTTGAAGTAACTGTGGCTTTTCTTATAGGTTACGAAATGGAAGATACTGCTGCTAACCCATTATGGGATATAGACTTAGAGACTAAATTAAAACAGATTGGGTGTAGCATTGGCTTTGATGAGGATAGAGAGAGAGGCGAACACTATTTATGGATAAACTGCCTGGATGGTACGTTGGAAGTCAGTGAGGACGAATTAAAAGAATTGCATAACAGCACCAATGAATATATGCGTTTCAAGCTGGAGGAGTTAAAGAAAAAGCACGCTCAAGAGTTCCAATCGAAAGGTGGTAAGTAAATGCCTAAAAAAACCAACTTCAAAACAAACGGAAGCAGCTATTACCGTGTAACAGCCACAATCGGCAAAGACCCGGACGGCGTACCCATCCGCAAGCAGTTTTACGGTTCTTCAAAGAAAGAAGCGGAATCAAAGCGGGATGAGTATATGAATGGCATTAATAAGGGCTTGGCTGTAGGATTCGATAAATTAATGTTCCTACCGGCTTTTTTGGCATGGTTTGAAGAGTGCTGCCGTCCTAACGTGTCTAAATCAACCTTTATCCGTTATGAAGCAACCATACGGCTGCATATAAAGCCCTTTGAGTGCCTTAATATGCGTCTTGCGGATATTAAGGGGCTGGACTTGCAAAAATACTATAATCAGCTTTACGAAACAAAAACATTATCACAAATAGAATGTGTGCATTGTTTGCTTTCGTCCTTTTTTAAGTACGCCTTAATGCAAGACTTAATCGTCAAAAACCCTATGGTATCAATAACGCTTAAAAAAGATGATACTGTGAAAAAGGAAATAGAAGTGTTTACTAAAGATGAGATAAGCAAAATTATAGCATCAAGCACAAATAAAATTGAGCATTTAATATTTTATTTTGCACTTGCAACCGGCCTTAGATTAGGCGAAATCCTCGCCCTACAGCATGAGGATATAGACCTGGCCAAAAACACTATAAGCGTTAGTAAATCAATCAGGAAAATGACATATGAGGGCGAACGGATACAGCTTATTAAAGCCCCTAAGTCTAAGAGCGGCGTTAGAGTAGTGCCAATAAGCGAAAAACTCATACCATATATTAACAAGCATATACTTAGCGAAAAGCAGAAGCATTTTAAGCTGGGGATTGCTTTTAGCCCCGCTTCACCATTCTTTAGCTCTGCCACATGCAACTACCGGGAAGCCGGTTCTGTGCAAGAGAGTTTGCGGCGTTTTTTAAGGCGGATTGGGGTTGCTAATAAAAAATTTCACACATTCCGGCATACGTTTTGGGGAGTGGACATATTACGTCCACTATGCTATCATAACCCACATGAGACCAACAAC
>CAZEYG010000548.1:0-1621 GCA_964516575.1 uncultured Defluviitaleaceae bacterium | reverse complement strand
TTCTTAAAGGTCTCACCTTTGTCAACTATAGCACGGAACAGCAACTCCTGTTCGTTCTGTTTTAAGTGCGACAACTTCTCGGCCGGGACGAGAGGAATCTTGCCATTTTCAAATAATACAATCAAGTTCTTATCAAGGTAAGTAAGACGTATATATCTTTTCACAGTCTTTGCACTGTCTCCGACTTCCCGACCTACAATTTGGGCACTATCATACTTCGGGTCACGTTGACCCGAAGTGTCTGTAGATGCATCATCTAAGTCAGTACGTTTGCCTTGCTTCTTTAATGATTCTAATTTCATACGATAAGCAAAAGCCTTTTCAATAGCCGAGATTTTGTGTCGTTGTTTGAAGTTGGATTCTACCAGTAGGATTTGGGCATCCTCATCTGATAATTCGCGCACAACAGCACTAATGCTTGTTAATTGTACACCCTTTACCTCTTTTGCCACTTTTGCAGCGGCAACTCTATTATGCCCGGAAATAATTTGGTACACTGGCCTCTCTGCATTTTCGACATTAAAAGGACGCACCAGGATTGGCGTCAGTATGCCATTTTCCTTAATGCTTTCTACGAGAGCATCCAACTCATCACCTTCATAGGGCTTAAAAGGGTTTTTGTCAAACGGAACAAGACAGTCAAGACTTATTACTTCAATTACTTCAGTTACTTGGTCCATACGGATTCCCCCTTACCAGCTTAACAGGCCATTGTTAACGGTAGCATCATTTATATTGTGCAGTTCTTCGAGCAAGTCATCATAGTCACCGGAGAATTCGTTGTAGCTATCAAGTTCATCGAACCAATTAAACTCCTCAAAGTTTCCCAATAGATTTTCAAGTTTTTCCTTATAGCTTTCTAACTTTTCTATATAAACGGGTGTTTTTTTTGCTCTTTCCAACTCAGCATCAATAGATTCGATGAAATATTCCAAGCATTGAATAATATCATCTTTATATGCCTGTATGTTACTGAGTTCTTCGCTAAACTTTAAGGATTCACCACTATCAAGTATATTTGTCAGTGACCTTACGTTCTTGCCGATTGCAGTACGCAAAGAAAACAAAGCATCAACCAAACCATTGCATACGTCATCGTCAATCTTATAATTCTTGTCCGACTTGTGAGCTCTCATAGCCGCTAAAAAATCTACAATTCTTTCATTCAGCTCTGTTATGAGACCCTCATATTTTTCGAGTATCACACAATCACGGTTAAAGCCGGTTTTGTTATCGTCACAATCCAAGATATCGCAGTAGTGTTGTGGGCTGGATAATATACAGGCGGTATTAAAAAGCAACTCCTCGAGTTCTTTGAAAAGCGTTGGAGTCCCTGTACGTCTGAACTCAGTAAGTTTAGGGTTTATCGAATTAAGCGCCAAAATCAATTGGTTAGATATCAGTTTATCCATTATAGCTCACCTGCTTATGTTTAATATCATATATCATTTCTTTTAAGTTTTGTTGAAATTCTTCAAACTCAGCATAGTTGTGTTCTATCTCCGGCAGTGGATCGTTTGCCAAGTCAGTTGCATTGCTAAGTTGATCGTCTAAAGCTTCAACTTTACTCTGCATGAAATCAACATATCTCTCGCTTTTGTAATCTGGGTTAGTCGCCTTT
>CAZEYG010000547.1:0-1629 GCA_964516575.1 uncultured Defluviitaleaceae bacterium | reverse complement strand
CCCCAGCAAGTACCAGCGATATAGCCAAACAAATAACAAACATTGTTCTTTTTATTTGTTTTGTCAACGGTGCGTCTGGTTTTTTATTTTTTGTCCGTAACGCCATCCGGCATTCACCCGCTTTTTCTCTAGTACCGGCTATAGATGTATTTTTCGATAACTGGCTGCGCTGACGCCTACTACTTTTTTAAATTGGCGGCTGAAATAATTCACGTCATTGTAACCTACCAATTCCGCCACATCGACTATTCGGTAGCGAATATCTGTAAGCAGCTCTTTTGCAATTTCCATCCTGTACTCTGTCAAATACTGTGTAAAAACCACGCCTGTCTCTCGCTTAAACAAATCGCTCAAATAGCTGGCGTTTACATATACGGAAGCCGCTGCATCGTTTAGGGTAATATTGTTTTTATAGTTTTTTGTAATGTATAATTTTACCCTGTCGACTATTTTATTCCCATGATTAATATTCAGCCGTTTGCGTATTTCCCATACACAGCCAACAAGCTGAACCAAAAGACCTGTTATCTGGTCTATACTAAGGCAGTTGTCAACATCTTGTAAAAGCCTTGTTTCGTCAGGAATATGCTCTAAAACATTGGGGTAGTTCTCATGCCAGTCTTTATATAAAACCTTTATAATGCTCTGTGCCATGGAATATATTTTATAGGCATATCTCGCTTTTTGATGCAGTGATTGAGACAATGACTGAAACAGCGCTTGAAACAATTCTTCTATATAATTTTTAAATTCATCACAATTAGCAGCGTAGAATAAGTTAATCAGTTTCATTTCTTTGCTTAAAGTCAAGCCGTCCTTGCTGATTTCATCATCGGCATCTTGAGCCATTTCAAAGATTTGGCCTGTACCTAGCACAATTCTCGCGGCCAGCGAACGGGATGCATTTTCATAGGACTCCGCCAGCTTGTATATGTGCTTTACACAGCAGCCTATAGACGCCGAGATTTCTAACCCAAGGCTAGCTGAAATCTCGCTTCTTAGTTCATCAAATATTTCATGAATAAGGCTGCCAAATTCCCGCTGGCTGGCATTTGTATAGTTTACAATGCAAACCAGCCGGCTGTTATTAACCCAGACAATGCAAATTTCATTGCAAAAATCCTGCAAATGGGAGTCAAAGGAGCGCTTTATAATGTTCAAAAGCTGCCCCATCATATTTTGCTCTAACTCATCTTCAACCATCTCAAACTTAAATATTAAGGCCTGGAATATCCCTTCTTTAAACCGCAAGCCAAATTCATTATTAATCTGTTGTGTTACTGAATATTCGGACTCTGCTTTTGGGTTTAGCAATAAGCTGATTAAAAACATATCCCGGAGCTGGGTTACATTTTTATCCAGCTGCTGCTTTATAAGAACTGTTTCACTTTCCTTGGATCGTTTTTTTATAATCAGATCATGGGTCTTTTTCATTAGATCTTCCAGGTATGCGCCTTCTATGGGCTTTAGGATATAATCTAAAACACCCACTTGAATAGCTTTTTTGGCATACTCAAAATCACTGTATCCGCTGATTACGATAAATTCTGTGTTTATTTCCATTTTCCGGGCGCTTTCAACCATGGAAATCCCGTCAAGCCCAGGTATTCGTATATCTGTAAGCACTAC
>CAZEYG010000546.1:0-1634 GCA_964516575.1 uncultured Defluviitaleaceae bacterium | reverse complement strand
GCAAGCCATTAGTTATATGGAAATTGTAAGCATAAGAAACAACGGGCTTATCCGTTATTCAGTATCGGCCTCAGCAGAAATACGCAAGCTAAGGGTTTTGCGAATGATTCTACAGCCGATAGTTGAAAATGCTTTTACCCACGGGCTGCGAAACTGTGAAAACGGCGGGTTGATTGCCATAACAGTAGACACAACAAAAGATGGTGATTTGGTTTTTACTGTAGAGGACAACGGTGTTGGCATGAGCAGTGAAATTTTGGAACAAATAAGAAGTAAAAAACCGGTTGAAAAGAAAGTTCACAGCTTTGGCATAAGTAATGTTGACAGCCGGATTAAGCTGTACTACGGAGCCGGTTATGGGGTTTTGCTGGATTCAACCCCAGGTAAAGGCACCCGGGTTACAATTACCGTTTCAAATGTTATAACAGGCGAATAATTATAACGGTATGGCAAACCTAAAAAATTGTGCCCAAAAAACAAAAACAATTACATTGTTCAACTATTATTTTCGCCCTATACTTTAAATAGAACCTTACACTTAAAAGCAGCTATAGAAAGGAAGGGTGCCATGGAATATACAATTTTGGGTAATACAGGCAGAAGGGTCAGCAAAATCGGTTTTGGCGGCGCAACGGCGGGTATGTCAAACTATATACATGCATATAACCCCCACGACGAAAAGGACAGATGTAGCGTTGTTGAGGCTATCCAAGAAGCGTATCGCTTAGGCATAAACTATTTTGACACTGCCGCAGCCTATGGCAATGGGGTGAGTGAGGAGATTTTTGGAGAAGGGCTTTCCAATATTCCATGTGATGATATTTTTTTGGCTTCAAAGGTAGACCCGCTAGAAAAACTCGGGGATTACAACAGTGTAAAATCAATCTCCAATATACTTAATTCTTTGGAAAACAGCTTGAAGCGCTTGCGCCGGAGTTATATTGATCTAATACAAATACACGGCGTTTTTTACAGTGACTTTATGGTTGAAAGGCTCCTTGAAAAAGGTGGCATAATCGAAGCGCTTGAAAAGGCTAAGGCGGAAGGAATGGTAAAGCACATCGGATTCACTGTTGAAAGCCAAAATACCGGGCTTGACTTGCTTTTAGACAGCGGTCGTTTTGATGTCATGCAGATTGAATACAACTTGCTTTTTCAGCATCCCTATGATCCATATTTCAAGGTGGGTAGCCTTTATAAGGCCAAAAGCAACGGCATTGGCGTAGCAGCTATGCGAACAGTAACCTCAGGAATATTCCAAAAATGGGTACAAATGGTTAACCCGGAAAACACCTTTAACTACAACCCTGCTTTGGTGCAGTTTGTATTATCCTGCCCAATGGTAGACGTTGCGCTTTTAGGAATGAGGAGCGCAAAACGTGTCAGGGAAAATGTTGAAATCTGCAATGATGTAACCGGCAGAATAGACATTGGCGCTTTACATCACAGAATCGTTAACCAATAGACAGGCCGACATGAGAGGTAAATAATTATGAGGGAAGCCAGACTTGCAATAATTGGGTGCTCGTTTCTTGTTTATGAAATGCTGATGGAGTGTACAAAACAGTTGCCTGTAAAGCGGGTAGCTATTAGCGGAACAAAAGAAGAAGCCGAAAAAATAAGCCGCTGTTATA
>CAZEYG010000545.1:0-1656 GCA_964516575.1 uncultured Defluviitaleaceae bacterium | reverse complement strand
AGCATTGGACTGAATATGTCGAGGCCAAAATGCAGTCTGATTTTATTGAGATTGCTATTCAAACAAACGGTAAGTTTAGAGATAGTGTTACGGTTGCGGCTGACGCAACAAAAGAAGCTGTTATTGAAATTGCCAAGGAAAAGGTTAAGGGTAAATTATCCGGAGTAACCGTAGTTAAAGAAATATATGTTCCGGGCAGAATAGTGAATCTGGTTGTAAAGTAAGGAGTCAAACTATGAGCCTATATGACGATTTATATTTAACTATGGCAGAAAATATTATAAGCAACGGATATTTTGACGGTAACAGAACAGGCATTGGCGCATATAAGCTGCCTCATCAGGTTATGCAGTTTGACTTACAAAAGGAGTTTCCTATCCTAACCACAAAGTTTGTGGCTTTTAAAACTGCCGTTAAGGAAATGTTTTGGATATTCAAGGACCAGTCTAACGACGTTAAGTTACTTCAAGCTCAGAACGTTCATATTTGGGACGAATGGGAAATGCCGGATGGTACTATAGGTACGTCTTATGGGTATGTTGTTAAAAAATACGAGCAAATGGATAAACTGATTCATGGGCTTAAAACAAACCCGCAAGACAGGCGTTTGATGATTAACCTTTGGCAAATACCTTATCTTGACGGTGGTGCTTTGTATCCTTGCTGTTTTCTTACTATGTGGGACGTAACAGACGGCAGGCTTAATTGTATGCTTGTTCAAAGAAGTGGTGATATAGGCCTTGGAGTGCCTTTTAACACTACACAATACGCGGTGCTTACTCATATGCTGGCGCAGGTGTGCGGGTATAAGCCGGGGCTTTTTACCCACGTTATAAATAATGCACATATTTATGAGAACCATATGGAGCCAATAAAAGAGCAAATACTAAGAAAAGGTCATGCATATCCTGCCCCAAGGCTTTGGCTGAATGAAAATATAACTAATTTTTATGACTTTACAATAAAAGATATTAAGCTGATAGACTATAATTATCATCCTTCTATAAAAATGGAGATTTCCGTATAATGTTATCAATAATTGCAGCCTTTGACGAAAACTTTGGGATAGGTATAAACAATACTTTACCTTGGCGGCTTTCCGAGGATTTAAAACGATTTAAGTCCATTACGTCAGGAAAGGTAATTATAATGGGGCGAAAAACCTTTGAGTCCCTTCCGTCAGTACTACCAAACAGAAAACATATAGTTGTTTCGTCTTCAAGAGATTATAATGTGCTTCATGAGGATGTTAGAGTTGTACATAATCTTGATGAAACCTTAACCAATTATTCTTTAAGCGCCGACGAAGCGTTTGTTATCGGCGGGAGTAGTATATTTAAAGCCGCATTACCTTATTGCGGCAAATTATATATTACAAAAGTCTACGGCAAATTTAAAGCTGATACGTTTTTTCCTGAAATCAGCTTTGAAACATATTTGGAAATGGAACGTTCCAAATTGCTGACAGATAAAAAAAGCGGTATTAATTATAGGTTTATAACATACTCAACGAAATGAATAACAGCTAATCAGTACAGCCCATTTAACAGGCCATGCTGATTAGCTGTATTTATCTAGATATTTTGTTAATTCGCTAAACCTGCCGCTGTAGATTATCCCAAGGAGCTCGTCTGTTAAAAGCAATGCCTTTTTAGC
>CAZEYG010000544.1:0-1668 GCA_964516575.1 uncultured Defluviitaleaceae bacterium | reverse complement strand
AACTGCCGATTGTAACCTTTACAGGCTTAACTCTGATGAACGGTTTTTTCTCCGGCTTTAGTTCCTTGGGGGATATAGTGAGCCATATTTCCTCTATCTTACCTGTTGATTGCTCAAAAGTTACTGACGTTTCCTCGACATTATAACCCTTTGCTTCAAGGATGGCCGCTGTCTGCATTTTAAGCTGTGTTGTGAAGTTTTCGGCTATAGCCTTATTACGTATTTCCTCATACTCAAATTCATCAATCTCGCCGGACGGTTGCGCCGCCGTTATGTTTATACTGTCTGCCAGTTTTGTAAAATTTGAATCTTTAAAGCTGGTAAGCCTTACAATCGGCGAAATCACAATAATAATAAGTATAAGCCCAAGTAACAGGTCTATATATTTTTTATATTTACTATCCGGCAGTATTATTCCAATAAAGGACATGAATATAAGAAAAAAGGAAATGTTCTTCGTATACTCTGATAAATAAGCTATCATATATTCACCTCCCGTGGTTAAAAGGACAGCATAATCATTACGGCAAACAAAAACATTACGATAACAATTACCCCGGCTTCTAAGAGCAGAATCGAAAAAGAACCTATTGAATCAATACACTTTACAATTCTGGAGTCACAAACCGGCTCGATGATAGCAGCCGTGAACTTATAAATAATAACTAGAGCAAGTAACTTTATAAGCGGCAAAGCGCATATCAGTATAACGGATAAAACAATAGCCACCATCGACCCGCTTTTAGCCGCTGCCGTAAAATTAATGACCGTATCCATAGCCCCGGTTAACATGTTCCCGACGATAGGTATTGCGTTACCCATAGCCCGGGCGGTTTTAAGGGTAAGATTGTTTAGAATCGGTGCGCTTATCCTTTGCAGCGTCAGTATAGCTACGAACAAAAACACAATGCCTTTCATCGTCAGGCCGCTTACCTTTTTAATCATGTCGCTCATTCTTTTAAGAGCTTCTTTTTCCGTTAAATAGTTTATTATTTGCATAGCCGCGGCTAATATAATAATAGGAATCATCAGGTTAACTATAAAAGCGGTTATAACGTTTATTGCAATAACTATTACCGGCTGAAAAACCAGTGCCCCCGAAACATTACCCGACATTACAAGCAGGCTTACCATTAGCGGCATAGAAGCCTGCATAACAGACGTTATGTTGTCGGTTATGTCGCCAAGCATTCCTGCGCCAACATTAAAAGCCGAAAAGGTTACGGCCACTAGAGCTATATATGTAACATAAAACCCAAGCTCACCAACCGCCTTGCTTTTAAAGGATTCGGTTAAAACCTTTAAAAGAGCGCTTAATAGGGCGATTATAAGAAGCTCCTTAATAAGCCTGGAGCTTAAAAATATCTCCTTAAATAAGGTTTCTAAAAACCAACCGGTTATGCCACCTATTGAAAACTTCAGCTCTCCCGTAACCGCCTTTGTTACAAGCTCTCTAAAGCTGAATTTAAGGGGGCTGTCCTTTTTCTCAACAGCTTTTTCCAGCCGGCTGAAATCATAAACATCCAACTGCTTTATAATCTCTTCTTTATCTGCATCAGCTCCGAATGCATAAACGATATCCGTTTGTAAAGCAAACATCACAAGCATTATTAGAACTATCATTAAAACCGTAATTACTTTTATCATTTGTCAGCCACCACACACCCA
>CAZEYG010000543.1:0-1671 GCA_964516575.1 uncultured Defluviitaleaceae bacterium | reverse complement strand
CGTTATTTAACTCTTCACCAAACTCTGTTCTGTTATTGTTCTTTGAGTTTGAGCCGCTGCTGTTTCCGCTCTTATTATCCATAATAAACTAACCTCCCTTCTTAAGTTGCTTAAGCATAGAGGACTTACTTCTTCTCTACATAGTATATTATGGAATAAAATCTCATATTTTATACATAAACTTATGCAAAAGATTGCTCTGTTCTTGCTATGATTTCGTCTTGAAGCTCCCGACTCAAATTAATGAAATGGTCGCTGTATCCGGCAACCCTGACACATATAAAAAGACTTGAGCTAATTTTTTAACACAAGTCAGGCTGTCGACAAAGCACGCCGCTTATGGTGTCATTACGGCATTTCTTTGCGTTTTGGCCGGAATAAATCTGCCCAAAACGTTTTAAGTCTACGACGCTAAAACCTAAAAGGCTTAGTTGTCGACAATCTGACTTGAGACTTGAGCTAATCTTATAACACAAGTCTTTTTCCTTTAAAACTAATTTCTAATCATACCAACTGCAATCATAAGCTGCTTTCAGCATTGTAACAATATTTTCCGGCGGCACATTTCCCTGAATATTGTGTACCTGGCTAAACACAAAACCCGAGCCTTGTTTAAATATTGAGGTCAATTGTTTTACATTATCAGCAATCTGCTCCTTAGTACCGTTGTCTAAAACAAACTGGGTATCACATCCGCCGCCCCAAAAGCAAATCTTTTCGCCGTACTTTTGTTTTAAAACCTCAGGCGACATATTTGCCGCCGAAATCTGAACAGGGTTAATGATGTCAATTCCGGCGTCAATAATATAAGGGAGCAAAGGCTCAATTGAGCCGCATGAATGAAGGAATACTTTTTTGTCTGTGTTTTGATGTACCTTTTCACAAAACTTCTTTAAATAAGGATAACAAAACTCCTCATATTTTTCCGGGCTTACGATAGGAGCGTTTTGTGCGCCTAAGTCGGAAAACATTGAAACACAATCAATATACCCTTGCTTATCAAGATTAAACAGAACCTCAAGAGTGCCTATATTGCTTTTATGTATGGCGTTATTGCGCTCTATAACTGATTCCGGGTCAGTATACATATCACAAGCAAAATCCATCCCAAGGTAATATGCAGGAAATTCATTATATATACAAAAATAGTCGCCTTCCTTACGTATTTTTTCCGCCTCTGAAACCATAAGCTTCATGTATTCTGCCTCCGGCATTTCTGTTTCATAAATCCAGTCACCATCAAAAAAGAAACCTTTGTCAGGCATACGCATAACCAGGCCCTTTGATTCAATAACATATTCCCCTGCCTCGTTACGGTTTGGCAAAATAAACTCAGATGTAACAAAAGAGTAGTCGTCACGGGCATTCCATCTAACCGGATATCTCCACCGGGGCTTTAACTGCCTTGTATCAACATGAAAATACTCTGCAATATCGTTATCAACACGAGCCAGCATCTGAACCGGCTCAAAAATCTCGATGTTATCCGTAGACATCCCTAAATATTTACGAAGGTTATGATAAGCAAACGTTGATATACCTGTTGCAATATTTGCACCTAAATCAATTGGATAACGGTCTACCGGCTTATGCTCTATAGCATTAATAACTCTTTTACGGCTAGATAGCGTTTCCATCTAATTCACCTACCCTATTTTATAATAAATGCAT
>CAZEYG010000542.1:0-1673 GCA_964516575.1 uncultured Defluviitaleaceae bacterium | reverse complement strand
TGCATTCAAACACAGGCCAGTTTGGTACTAACGAACGGGTCAGTGATGTAAACGCAAAAAATATATATAATTACTTTCAAATGAATTTTAACCGTGAAGGTTACGCTCTTAACAGCGATAAAAATAATGCCTATGATTTAACTAGGGTTATACCCCAAAACTACTGGCCTACCAATCATTTGCTTATGAAAATACGTTATGATACGGGGCAGGAGATAAAGTTCTTTCGGGGGGATGAAACCCAGGCTGGCGAATGGGAGCTTTTATCAGGCGCCGTACAGTTTACTGATAATAAGATTTTTTTGACTACGGAGCCGAAAGGCACAGGGCTTTTAAGGCTTAAAAGAGAGAACCCTTTAAATGACTACAAAATAGATGTTTTGATGGATGGAAACAAGCTCGGCATCCAGCGCTTATATTTGGAGGCAAAGGAGGATTTAAGGGCTTATACTCTTTTGGAAATCAACAATAATGTGTTTTATATAAAAGAAAAGTCTGCCGGTGACGATCAAACCAAAACTTTAATGGAAAAGGATTTAGACCAACTAAACGGTGTTGTTTTTGAAACCATTGAGCAAAACAAATATTCCGAAGAAATAGCTGTTTTGGAGGCTCAGCTTAAAATCTCCCAGGACTCTAAGGAAATAACGAAGCTAACGGCACGTTTAGAGCAGATGAAGAAGTTTCCCGAGGTAACAGCAGATGACGGGGATGAGCTGTTTAAGCCAGCGATTGAGATAAAAAATCAGGCCCACTCTAAGCTCGTAGTATCCGTTACCGGCGACACCTTAAGCGTTAGTATTAACGACAAGCTGTTAGCTGAAAACCTTGTTATTAGCCGGGGCGGAAACGGCATCCTTTTAGGTTCAGGCTGGGGTGGCGACGGTTACAGCCAGCGTAACATAACAGAGCATATTTACGACGGGGTGTTTACCGGATTAAAAATATCCGATATTAATGATGAAAAGGTTGTTTTTTTCGACTCGAATTATACAGGTTTTGATTTTGTTTTATATAAGGCAAAGCAGGTTTGGCTGAATATTATAAAATGGTTCATAGAAACCCTGTAAAAACACTAACTTAACTACACGGGCTTAACCCAAGGAGGTTTTTTATATTAAACGCATAATTTACGCTTTCTGTACGTTAGCTGCCGGAGCAACCGTCATAGGTTTAATTTATTCCGGTTACTTAAACATATTTGCAAATAACAACAGTCTCTATCTTGGCCGGAAAAATGTAGAGCGCCAGCCTTTAAGGGTATCCGCCGCATGGGTGGCCTACTGGGATGTGGGTAATGCGGCTAAGGAAATTAAGGCTTTAGGCTCTCAGCTAAAAGAAATTATACATTTCGGAGTCTCCTTTACCCCCGACGGTAAAATCTTTATATTTGAGGATACGCTGAAGTTTTATAACACAATTAAGGCCGATAAGGCAAAAAGGATTCATTATCTTTCTTTTGTTAACGACGTAAAAAAAGATGAGGATGACCCCGGCAAGCTTAAGGACACGGAAATATTAAAGCTAATGTTTAAAGACGACAAGTTGATGAACCGGCATATTGAAGATATTATTACATTAGCTGTTAAACATGGGTTTGACGGTATTGAGCTTGATTATGAAAACATGAAAAACGACAAGGCCTTATGGGATAATTATACCACTTTCCTGGA
>CAZEYG010000541.1:0-1674 GCA_964516575.1 uncultured Defluviitaleaceae bacterium | reverse complement strand
GGACGTAATATATTCTATATGTACAAAGGAGCGCAAAAATGAAAAGTCTATTTAATCCAAAAGGGAAACCAAAAAAGCAGAAAAAAATTGCAACAAGGATTACCATTATAATGTTTATTGCTCTATATATTTCTTTTTCTTTTCTTCTTGTAGGCATAGGAACGGCTACAAACAAAAACCTGATTTTAATGCAGGAAGATAAGCTTGCCCTTTTAGCCGACACTAATTCAAAGGTTATTAGGGATTTTATGGAAACTATGATAAACAAGCAGGAAGTTTTGATTACAGCCATAACAAACCTAGATGCTGTTCCTCAAGAAGGACGTTTGCCTTATCTTATGACGTTAGTATCAGGAATCAAAACTAATGAAAGTGATATTTTAAGCTTGTTTTATGCATTCGGACAAAGCCCGAGTACTCCTAACGGGCTTACGGTTTATGCAACATCAGGAAGTCCTGTTGTTGAGCAGGATATGACAGCTATGTTATCATCCGAGGTGTTTGCGAGTATTGCAAGTAATAAGCAAATGACAATACTTGACCCATATAAAAAGACTATTGATGGAAAAGAATATTCTGTTATTACGGTTATTCAACCTATTTTGGACGCTCAAAACAACTTTATGGGCTTAGTTGGCAGCGATATAGACACAGCCATGATAAACTCCTTTAATTATAATACGGGAGGTTTTACCTCCTTCTCAAACACTATTGTTTGCGGTCATCAGACTATAATTATGAATACTGCAAACCCGAGCTCTATAGGTAAAAAGTTTATAGAGTCATCAAGGAGCGCAAATCCGCAAGAGATTTTAGACATAACTAAGGACCCGGAGATTATAACGTTTCTTGACACATTTAAAGATGGGACTAAAAACTACAGAGCTATTGTGCCTTTTTATGTAGGCGCTTCAAAAACCGTATGGCTTAGTATTACAACCGTATCGGAAAAAGAGGCTATGAAGTCTGTTAATTTTGTGGTTTTATCTATAGGCTTAACTTGCGTGGTTGTTCTTGTTTTGCTTTCAATTTTAACATATGTTATAATGAATAAATCCCTTAAGCCTATTAAAGAAATTGAGGCGGCAGCTAGGGAGATTGCGGCTGGAAACCTGCAAATAAAAATAGACTATGAATCAAACAACGAGATAGGCGCCCTTGCTCAATCTTTTATCAAAATGAGAGAAATAATTTTATTACTTGTTGAAAAAATGAATTATTTATCTAAAGATTTTAAAGATGGCGACATAACCGCTCGTATAAATGAAGACGAATTCAGTGGGGAATACAAAACAGTAGCGCAAGGCATTAATAGAATGGTTTCAGAAGTTGTTGATGATACTTTAGAGATATTAACAAAATTCGGAGAATTAGGCAAAGGTAATTTTGATGCCAAACTTGCCCAATTTAAAGGCAAAAAAGTTATTGCTAATGAAAGATTTGATGAATTAAAAAACATGTTGAAATCAGTTAGCACAGATATTTCTGGCCTTATATATGCTATCGGGGAAGGCCGGCTTGATGTCAGAGTTGAAAATGACAAATATGAGGGTGGCTGGAAGGAAATTACCAATGCTCTTAATGATTTGATTAATGCTATAAGAACACCTATTAATGATACTAACGAAGTACTCCAAGAGCTTTCAAAGGGTAACTTCCGTGTTAAGGTTGGCA
>CAZEYG010000540.1:0-1675 GCA_964516575.1 uncultured Defluviitaleaceae bacterium | reverse complement strand
ACCTTTTGAATGTCATGTATAATCTTGACATACAAAAGTTACAAAGCGGCAGAAGCAACCCAAAAAAAGGGGAGGTACAAAGATATGAAATTGATAGGCAAACAGGAGTATACAGGCGGTGACATGTTTAGAGTTACCATAAAAGTCACTGAAAGTTCAAGCGATGCAATTCGCCGCAACCTCATAAAAAATGGTTACGAGCATGAAGCAAGGAAGCAAAAAGCGGATTTAATAACAGAATATTACCATAAAGACGGTAAGCAGTATGTAGTTGGAAGCATTTTAACCATTAAAGATGGCAAACAAGCGGAGTTTGAATTACGCAGAATATCATAAACGACAGCGGGGCGGGCGTACCGCCCCACAATACAACGAAAGCGAGGGTTTTATATGGAACAGTCAAAAAAAATGCAGTTAGCGGAGCTTATGGCAAAAATAGCCGCAGAGCTTACAAATGAGGAATTACAGCGGGCAATGGGCTTCATTGAAGGAATTTTAGCCCACAAAGATATTAACGACAAACAGCCCGCATAAGCGGCGGCAATACAGGGAAGGAGCGGGCTTATATGGCGCAGGAAAGCGCATCAAAGGAAAGGTTTATACAAGTTGGTACATTCGCCTTGCGAAGCCCAAACGGTGAGTTTTTGCCGTCTGTACCGTTATTCATAAAGGAAGCGGATGCGGGTGGAAAAAGCGAACGGACGGGGCTAACAGTAGCGGAGGAAATAGCACTAATAGACGTAGGGAAGGTATTTGCCGACAAATTCAAGCAGTATGCCGATGGCAATAAATCAAAAAAACAAAAAGGGAGGGGGGTAAAAACAAATGGTTAAAATTCTTATCGGAGGATCGCCATGTACACATTGGAGCATAGCGCAAAGCAAAAACCGTGAAATTGAGCCGCAAGGTTTAGGGTGGGAGTTATTCCGAAACTACCTAATCGCAAAAGAAAAATTTCAGCCGGATTTTTTCTTATACGAAAATAATAAGTCAGCCGCCACGCCAATAAAAGAACAAATATCGAAGGAGTTAGACGTACCGCTTCAATATATAAATTCAGCCCTTGTGTCAGCGCAAAATAGACAAAGGTTTTACGCCCATAATATTCCAAACGTGCCACAACCAAACGACAGGGGAATATTATTGCGTGACATCATAGAACATGGCACAAGTTGGATCGATAAATCGTATGCACTTACAACAAGGTGTAACGGAGCAATACCGAGCGACACTATAGAAAGGCACAGACACACAATGATTGCAGAGCCTATACGAGTTGGAATTATTCCTAACAACAAAGGGGAATTAAAAGATGTTCAATCGAAACGTATTTATTCGTCCAACGGGAAATCTGTAACATTATCAGCAAACGGCGGCGGCGAAGGGGCAAAAACAGGATTGTATGCAATTCCGCTTAATACCACAAGTGATGAAAAGGCACAGTGTTTACGTGCAACTTGTTACAAAGATGGTATTCGCAACATGATTGCGAATACCGTTGACCGTAGAACATGCGTTGCAGAATTTTATAACGGTCAAGATAAGCCTGTTTACGAAGTTAAAAACGAGATTGTAATAATTAAGAAAAAGGAATACCCAATAAAACTACCCGATGGCTACTATATCATTCGCAAACTAACCGTTACAGAATGTTGCCGCTTACAGACACTACACG
>CAZEYG010000539.1:0-1677 GCA_964516575.1 uncultured Defluviitaleaceae bacterium | reverse complement strand
ATCCTAAAGCCGAGCGAACCAGAGCATTTATTTTTAAACTGAAGTCATATGAATATGAAATAAAATCAGCGAAAATACCGGCGGCATAACTGTTACAGCGGAGTACGGCTGCGGCCAATACAATGCACTTGAAGGTGACACTCTGTCTGCCACCATTATTAATAAGATAACAGGTGGCAAAGCAAAATATATATACGAAGCTATAAATCACATTACATTGCCGATTACTGCAAACAGAGAGGATAAAAAGTAATAATGAGAGTGAGCAAAGAAAAATTAGATGCTTTTCAACAAGAAAGGAAACAACGGATAATCAAGGCCGCAAGCGAAATGTTTATGGAAAACGGCATTGGCGATTTTTCGGTGCAAAAGCTTTCAAAGATTGTTAATTTACCCACCGCAAGCATAAAGCGGTATTTTGCATCTACAGCGGACATTGTTACACAGTCGGTGGTATATCTCATTGAGCATTTTTACAGTGAAGTGCGCCTTCAATACGACAGGCTCGGCGGCGAAAGCTTCACCGCCTATCAAGAAGTTGAGTTTTTCATAGACAGCTTTATTTACGCTTTCCAGAACCATCGAAGGTTTATTAGATTTACATTGGATTTTGATATATATATAAAAACACAAGCGCCCCCAGAGGAAACAATGGAGAAGTATTTTATAGCTATGTCAAAGTTTCTCTATATGTTTTCGGATGGGTTTGCTAAAGGCGTAAGGGATAACAGTATAAAGCCCGGGCTACTAAAGGACGATATATTTTTCACCTGTTTTCATGTGATGCTTGCGGTGGTTCAGAAATTCAGCTATGGAAATACCCAACCAAGCCCTAACGGGGACGATTTTGCCGAAATTGTGCTTCTTAAAAAAATGCTGCTTGAATATATAAAGGTTTAATAGAAAAGGAGAAGGGGGAAAAATGATGCTAGGGAAAACATTAACGGCTATAATTACAGTGGTTCTAATAAATATTTCTGCGTAGGATTAAGTATTGACGGCCCTGAATTTCTTTGCGACCGTCATAGAAGAGACAAAGGCTGACATGGCAGCTTTGATAAAACCATGAGAGGTTTAGCATTGCTTAAATACAAGGGGGTAACTTATCATTATGAAACGTAAATTAATAAGTGCAGGGATTTTGTTGTGTATTATTGCGCCAATACTTCCGGCTTTTGCTTCACAAAGCCAGTTTGAATTTAACAAGGAAAAAAAGAAAGCGTCAGAGTATACGTCAAAGTACAATGAGCACGTTAAAAGCTCCTTGAACTGGGAAGGCATAAATGCGGAAGCAAGTCTTGCAAAGCAAGGGCTTATTGCGGAGAAAAACGGGCTTTTGATAAAGCATAACAACGGTAAAATGTTGGCGTGGGATATGACAAAGTACGACTTCTTAATCGGAGATTCCCCTGGCAGTGTGAATCCAAAGCTATGGGAGCACGCAAAACTAAATATGAATATTGGATTATACAAGGTAACTGATAATATTTATCAAGTGAGAGGGTTTGACCTTGCTAACGTTACATTTATCAATGGGAAAAACGGATATATTGTAATCGACCCATTAACAAGTGAAGAAACCGCAAGAGAAGCCTATAAATTTATATGCGAAGAACTGGGGAAAAAGCCTGTAACAGCAGTGATTTTTACCCATAGCCATGTAGACCATTACGCAGG
>CAZEYG010000538.1:0-1679 GCA_964516575.1 uncultured Defluviitaleaceae bacterium | reverse complement strand
GATGTTACAGGAGCCGTAATGGATGAAGTCAATATTAAAAATGCCGAAATTTATAACACTGGAATCGGCGTTGGTGGCGGTGACGAATAATCGGGTGATCTTGCTAAAGGTTATACCGCTTTAACTTCATGTTCTAATGGTTTACCCTGCTCAAAGTCGGTTAAGTTCGCGATCGTTGTCTGAGAAATGTCCTGTAAAGCATTCTCGGTAAAAAAAGCTTGATGGGCTGTGATCACGACATTAGGAAAGGATTGTAGCGTTTCTTTAATGAAAATGCCAGCACTATCATTTCCAACAATACCGCTTACCTTAACGGGCAAGTCAGGATCTAGTTTTGCCAAATCTAAAATGAGATTGCAGGAACCCCCTACATACTGGTTGCTGCTTAATATTTTGGTTAGTCGCCCCAGCTTAGGGTAAGTTTCCACCGAATAGATAGTATCTGCAATCAGACTGCCCGCTACTGCAATGCCCTTACGTTTCATCCGGACAATCTCCTTTCTGCCATTACGCTTAAATTAGCAAAAGCCCTCCATACTAAATATCTCAATGGCTTGTTTTGCATTTTCTTTCATTGCTTCAATTGCAATGACAGCTACATCATGGAAAAAGATATTGTCGTCGGTCTTAAACTGATCCATAGCTGCCTTGACAGCTTTTCCGCCGGCCAGTGTCATGTAGGTGTAGTAATTTATTTTACGGATACCATTTTTTATTGCAGTTTGAAACTCATCCTTGCTAAGTCCAGAGCCTCCGTGCATAACAAAAGGAATATCGATTTTATTTTTTATAGCGGTGATCCTGTCCAAATCAAGCTTTGGCGTTTGTGTATATATACCATGGGTTGTTCCGAATGCAATGGCAAGGGCATCAACGCCAGTGCGTTCCACGAAGTCTTTTGCCTGATCTGGGTTGGTGTATACGTCATCAAGAGAGGAAAAGTCATCGGCTGTTTCTGTGCTGGAAGGTTTTTCTCCAATGCCTATATCAGATGAAAATATATGTCCTAGCTCCGCCTCAACGGATACCCCTACAGAGTGAGCAAGCTTTACAATTAACGCTGTGTTTGCTACATTTTCTTCGTATGACGCATCTGAACAGTCATACATAATCGAGGTGAACCCAAGACGAATTGCTTTCATACATTCATCAAATGAGCTTCCATGATCTAAATGCACACACACAGGAACGGTTGCTTTTTTTGCCAAATCAAGCATTATAGGGGCAGCAATGTCAATGGAAAGTAGTGGTGAATGTACAGGTGCATAATTCAATATAACTGCTTTACCCGTTTCTTCCGCTGCTTGAACAATTGCCATGCAAGTCTCTAAATTGCATACGTTGAATGCGCCTACGGCGTATCCGCCTTTATTAGCTTCATTTAATACTTGTGTCAATGATACTAGCATAGATATAACCCCTTATGTTTATTTTACTGTTTATTATTACGGATGTAATCTACAAATACTGCAAGAAGAATAACAGCACCCTTTACAACATATTGCCAGAAAGAGTTAACACTCAGCAGATTAAGTCCGTTGTTTAGCACACCAATAATTAGGGCGCCGATGATAGTACCACCGATTTTACCGCTACCGCCTGCCATACTTGTGCCGCCTACTACAACGGCTGCTATAGCATCCATTTCAGCACCGTCTCCGGCGGTAGGCTGACCAGAG
>CAZEYG010000537.1:0-1690 GCA_964516575.1 uncultured Defluviitaleaceae bacterium | reverse complement strand
GGTAACTTACGGAGGTTTTAGCTACTATTCTTCCGTTTTTAACTACGTAGGTTCTTGGCGATTGGTTTACAAGCGCTTCGGCTCCTGATTTTGCAGCGATTATTACAAAGTTTGCCGGGTTGCCTTCCTTAATACCATAATCTGATAGAAGCAGCGCTTTTGCGGGATTTACCGTACCCATATCAAACACGACTTCCAAATCGGATTTTGTTACCATTTGGGCTACCTGAGCAGTCAAAAGACCTTCCTCCAGCATATCTCCGTTACCGATAGGGCGGAATGGGTCACGAATGTTATCGGAAGCGTATGAGATATTAACTCCTGCTTCCAAAAACTCACGTATTCTTGTAACACCCCGGCGAATAGGTTGTTTATCTATGCGCCCCATCAAATAAAGATTACAGGAGGGGAGAGTGACTATATGTAAGTTAGCTTTTTTTGCTTTTTCGATGGCTCTAGCGGCAGTCGCATCATCTACGGCATTAAGAGCAGTAACATGGCCGCAGGAAACTCTTCCTTCCAACCCATATTTCATTGTTAAATCAGCTATTTGCTCAAAGTTGCTGACATCAGGGTGATCTGATTCGTCAACGTGCAAATCCAATGGGACGCCGTATTTGTTAGCGATTTCAAAGAATTTTTCGGTAAGCTCCGAACAGTTATCGTGTAAATGAGGCGCTCCGCCTAAAAAATCAATAAGTTTGTTTTTACAGGCATATTCTAAAAGCTCCATGCGTTTTGCTTGATATTCCGGCCCGTCATAAAAGCTGGGTAAAGCTGTTATTTTTATATCTACATAGTCGGATACTTCTTCTCGCAGCTCGTTAAGAGCTTCGATACCGGTTAAGCCGGTAACGGCTTCAACATTGGCGTTTGTTCTAAGGGTTAAAGTTCCGTTTTTAACAACCATACGTGCAACTTCTTTAGCACGTCGCTTCACGTCGTCTTTAAGTCTACCTTCAGGTATGCTTTTGCAGTATGCAGTGAAGTTTTTAACTGCCGCCTGAAGTGTTTTGGATTCAGTTTCACCTAGTGACAAAACCTTGTCAAAGTGCATATGGCTATCAACAAAACCAGGAATTGCCATGGATCCGTCGCAATCAATAACTTCCTTTGCTTCGGCAGAAGCCTCTTTGGATACCGATATTATCCTGCCTTTATCAACGGAAATATTAAACAATCCGTCAATTCCCCGAAGAGTTACATTTTTAAATAAAAGCTCATTCATAATACTTGCCGCTGTTGCGCCGAAAAACTATCTTGCCGGACAATGTTTTATACTATAACTCCAAAGGGGCTAGTATTATACATAGCAACAAAACGGCTCCCCCTTTCATGTGTACTTGTATTTATTTTATTATAACATTATCAATGAAAATTACAAATTATTTTTTAAAGAGGATATTTATTACATATGTCGTATCTGTATATATAACCACTGCCAATGGCAAGATAAATAAGAAACAATACATAAAACAAAGGTTTAAGGTTGGATAACATCATGGCTGAAAAAATAAAGCCTTACATAAAAGAAGCTGTTTACGCCGCTATCATTATACTTATTTTATATTTATCGTTTTGGCCTGTTAAAATCGACGGTAATTCTATGGAACCTACGTTCATTTCGGGAGACAGAATTATTAGTTCCAGGATATTTAAATGCTGGCCGTCTTTTAAAAATTATGAGCTG
>CAZEYG010000536.1:0-1691 GCA_964516575.1 uncultured Defluviitaleaceae bacterium | reverse complement strand
CGCCTGCGGCGGCAGATGAAAAGAGAACAGATGACAGATTCAAATGCAAAGCGGGACGGACACCGGCGGAACCATTGACCGTCGAGTTGCCGCCGGTGCCGCCGTCACCCACCGAGTACACGCTGGTGCCATTGCTCGAGTAGCGGAGCCACCACAAATCGGCGGTACCGCCGCTAATTGACCCGGCTTTTAATATGTCGCTGCCCCAAGTAAGACTGGCGGCTTCGGTGTGAGACAAGGGGAATAGGTGTTGGGCTACTAAGTCGGATACTCCACTGAACATACTTAGTTCTGATAGGGTTGTGGGGCTGACTGCGCTTTGTTCAATGGCACGAAAACCGCCGTAAATGGTGGTTTCCATGGCGGTGTGTACGCCGCTACCCGGGTAATATTGCTCTGTAAAGGATTCATTGTATTTTGCTTGCCCCAATAAGTATTTAGAAAGCAGAGGCAGGTTGTTTGTGCCTGTGGGCGTGGTTTGTGAAAGTGTGTCGCCGGGCAGAACAATCCACGGCACGTCATAGGCGGAATAGTTGCCGAAATAGATAACGTCCACTTTTTCGGTGAGGGTGGTTAGGTCGAAAAGAAAGCCGGGTTTGGTCGCGGCGTAGGCTGTGAGATTTATGCCGGGGATTAGGGTCAGGGTGAGTGCAGCGGTGAGCAGTATGCTTAGAATCCGTTTCTTCATTTTCTTTCCTCCTGTGGTTCGTTAAACCAAATTGTTGTAATCATCAATCAACATATCAATATCCTTGAGGATTTTCCGAATCAAGGTTCTGTCCAACATGATGTATTTTGGGCTTGCTCATAACACAAACTCCATTTGCTGTACACCGATAAACTTGTTTGTTGGCGGAACATCTTGCTGCACTTCAAGGCAAAGGGTAACGGCTTCCTTGATTTTTTCGTATAGCTCCGGCAGGGTATCCGCTTGCGTGTAACAGCTTTTCAGCGCGGGGACTGTTGCGATAAACGCGCCGGCTTCGCCTTAAACAATAATAACGGTAAGGTTATAATGTGCCATTCTCTTTCCTTCTGCGGTTCATTCATTTTAATACTTTGGAGTATTCTTATACCCGTGGTTTCCCGCTTATTAGGTATCAAACATTATAACACTATTTTGCCACAAAAATCAAACTTTTGCAACATTACCTTTAGGGGGCAAAAGTACTTTTTTTGTCGCCAATTTAGCGTAGCATATACCTTGATAGCTGCTTTCATGTGGTAATATTTATAAATATTCGGGATTGGATAAGTCTGTTCGGACAGGGATAATGCCGTTTTAGCGATACCGAGTGAATGGGTATAATCGCCGTCTAAATATGCCTTGTGCGCCATGATATAGCAGCTAAAAAAGCGCAGTCCGGGCGGCAACAGCGGCATGATTTCATCAAGGGTTGGCATATCGGGCAGCGGCAGATGTAAAAGCACCGGCGCTGTGGTGTATATCGGCATGGACGCAAGTTTCTTTTCCCCGATTAATATTGTTTTTTCAAGTAAAGGATAAGAAAACCGGCCATCAAAGTGAATGATAGTCGGGGATTTGTTACTTTTGCCCCTGTTTGGTCTTTTCAGCCGCATATTTTATCAATTCTTCCGGCGTAGGCACATCACCTTTTCGCGGCACAGACAGCGCTTTATTGGTAGGGTTTTTGTATGCCTCATTTATAGCTTCTTGCATATCTCGTCGT
>CAZEYG010000535.1:0-1693 GCA_964516575.1 uncultured Defluviitaleaceae bacterium | reverse complement strand
ATGTTCTATCATCTTCTGATACAAATCTAATTTGAAACATCTTTTCACCACCTAATATAAATAATTCTATCAAAATACCCTATTTCAATTATACCAAAGCAAAGCAACGAACACAATCCACAGTACATAGAGGACGGCTTCCCAAAGCCGTCCTTTTTCTATTTTAAAGGAGGAATCGAAGTGAAAAAGCTCACCAAGTACAAGCTTGCGGCCAAGTGTCAGGCAGCGTATCCGGCAAGCTATTGTACTTAATTTTTAGCGATATGGCCAACCGCAACGGTGAAATTGTTATCTCACATCGGAAAATAAGCGAAGCCCTGAATATCTCAAAGGGCACGGTCAGCCGGAATCTTAGAAAATTGAAGGACGACGGCTACATTGACATCCAAGCGCAGCACCACACAGACGGAGGGCGAACCGCCAACAAATATATAGTAAAGTGAGGGATTTGCTATGAATGAAAACAGCGAAAAACGCATGGTCGGCAACACCGGCTACGAGGTTAAGCACTCAAATTGGTCTAGCCGCTCAGACGCATGGTCTGATTTGTTATGCCGGGCAGATGCAGAGCGCACAGGCAAGCCTTATGACCACACAAAACGGTATAAACAGAAAGACCGGGATGATGCCAGATAGGAGGCCATTATGTATAAATTGATACCGACAGAAGCTGAAGAATTACTTTTTTCCCGACTGAAGGACGAAGCCGCCCAGCGTTACGGCGCAATCTGTTATCTTTGCGTGGACTTTGGACATGACGGTCAAAGGTTTTGGGAAACGTGGTATGACTACCAACCCCAATTAAAGACGGCAGCCTTTAGGAAAGAGTTTAATGACATAATCAATTCTCTGCGATTCGGCGGACGAGAATCGCCTTTTGAAAGCCGCAATAATCTATCAAAGTTTTGCGCCCAAAATCCCGGTAAGGAGCTTACAACAAAGGGCAACAGATACCTGATTCGGACGGCTGATTTCTCGTATTATTTCCACTGTGCGCCCTGTACTGGTAATTACGAAATACACGCTTATGCCTATGACAATCGCTATCTACTGCCCGCGATGACCGGACAGGCGAAACACAGCAGTTATCGCATGGCTAACAATGAAAGGAGGTCGGCACATGGCTTCCAAATACCAAACTATCACAAAATTGTATGAAAGCACAATAGCTGCTGTGACAAATACTCCGGCCGCATGGACAGCGTTTCTGCGTTCTGCTTGCCGAAACTATAAATGCCGTTTTGACGAGCAAATACTCATTTACGCACAACGCCCAGAAGCCACTGCTGTTTTGGAGATTGAGAAGTGGAACAAAAACTTTGGACGCTGGGTAAACAAGGGCGCAACAGGCATTGCCGTGTTTGACGACGAACATAACGACGCTTACCGTCTGAAGCACTACTTTGATATAGATGATACCCACGGCAGCCGCTTCGAGCGTCCTGTGCCCGTTTGGCAGATGGAACCCCAATATGAAGCCGATGTAATCGAAAGTCTTGAAAACTCTTTCGGTGAGCTTGAGGGTAAAACTTCATTGGCAGAAGCCCTTATTTCGGCGGCTAATAATGTGGTTGATGACAACTTAACAGATTATTTGTCCGAGTTAATGTATTGTCGGGATGACAGCTTTTTAGAGGAACTGGACACGCTGAATGTTGAGGTGGAATACAAAACCGCCCTAAAAAACAGCGTG
>CAZEYG010000534.1:0-1694 GCA_964516575.1 uncultured Defluviitaleaceae bacterium | reverse complement strand
TATAGTTTATAGAAAAATATTGCGGCGTGCCATAGAAGCCGTATGTGAAGGCGCTTTGGTTGAATACGCCGCAACAGCCCAAACGGCTGTTGGTTTAATCAACGAAAAATCCTTTGATGTCGTGCTTATTGATTCGGATATTTTCCAAGAGGAAAGCTCATTTGTGCTTAAAGAAGCGCTTAATTCCCTCCAGGATGTTTTCGTTATTTGTCTTATCAGAAAGGCGGCGGAATCCAAGGCCGATTCGGAGCCTTGCGGAAATATTAAGGTTGGCGGACGTATTATTAAACCTATCGGCGAAAACTACGATAAAAACATTGAGCTTATAAGCGAACGCCTTTTGGAGATTTTGCCTAAGGTTAATAACCGCCGGGAGCCCGAGGTTTTAACCGAGACCTACGCCCCTCCGGCAGAAGCCAAAAAACCTGCAGCTCCGGCGCAAAGGGCTGACAAAAGTCCTTTTAAAGCGGACGTTATTGTAATCGCCGCCTCTACCGGCGGACCTCAGGCTCTTGATAAAGTATTTTCGGGGTTTTTAAGGACACCTAAACCACCAATCCTTATCGTCCAGCATATGCCCCCAAACTTTACTTCTATCCTGGCGGAAAATTTAAGCAAAAAAAGCTCCGTTCATGTAGTTGAAGGGTTTAACGGCGATATTATTACGCCGGGTAAGGCGTATATCGCCCCAGGTGGCATCCACATGACGGTTTCCCACGGCGTCGGCAACGTTAAAATAATCCGGCTTAAAGACAGGGACCCTGTTAACGGGGTGAAACCCTCTGCCGATGTTTTGTTTGAATCTGTGGCATGTTTTTACGAAGGGATGAACGTGTTAGCCGTCGTATTAACTGGCATGGGTTGCGACGGCGCTAATGGTATTGAGATTATTAAAAAAAGGTGCAACTGCCACTGTATCACCCAAAGTAAGGAATCCTGTGTTGTTTATGGTATGCCGAGAGCGGCGGCGGAGCGTTCGTTAAGCGACGAAGTCGCCCATATAGAGCATATGTCAAGACTAATAGAGGAGCGTATAAACTTTGGCTTTAGCAGCATAAAATGTTAAATTAAGGAGTAACCATTAATGTATAAATTACTTGCGCTTGACTTAGACGGAACATTACTTAACGACAAATCCCAAATCCCGGCAGATAATCTTTATTATATGAAAAAGGCGCTGGAATCGGGGCTTAAGATTTTTATCTGCTCCGGCAGATCTTATATGTCACTATTAAAATTCGAGGAGCAATTCGGGCTTCTTGACCCTGGTAACTACGGCGCCGGGTTTAACGGCGGCATGGTTTACGAAGCCGATACACGTAAGGTAATAAGAGAAACCCTTTTTAACCACAACGACGCCATAACGCTTATAAAAGAGCTTAGACGGTTTAATGCGGATATTATAGTCTACCGAGGTAAAACCCTTTATGCCGAAAAGGATGACGGCCTTGTAGGGGAATACGCCAAACATTCGGAAATATCCGTCGTTAAAACCGATAATCTCGAAAACATAGACACCGACGTTTCCAAGGTGCTTATAAAAGGTGATTACGAAACGCTTAAAACCGCCGGAGCTTATATATCCGAAATAATGAAAACCCGAGGAAACATGTTCTTTTCGTCCCCCACCCTTTTGGAATTTACCGGGGAAGGAGCGACTAAAGGTAAGGCGCTGGAGTTTATTGCAGACTATC
>CAZEYG010000533.1:0-1696 GCA_964516575.1 uncultured Defluviitaleaceae bacterium | reverse complement strand
ATAGAATGAAGAAATCTAAATAGCATTTAAGGTTATAAAAGCCTATTATACCTTTTTTTTCAAGCTTTTTCATAAGAGTTTCAACGTCTAATGGGCATGTTGTAACAAATTCGTTAAAGAAATCCCCGGTAAACTTCAAGCTAAAGCCCTTGATTTTGCATATTTCTCCGGCTAAATATTTTGCCTTTGAATAACATTGGGTCGCAACATCCTGCAAGCCGGTTCTGCCCATGACAGACATATAAACAGCGGCTGTTA
Source organism: uncultured Defluviitaleaceae bacterium (assembly GCA_964516575.1). Taxonomy (GTDB): domain Bacteria; phylum Bacillota; class Clostridia; order Lachnospirales; family WRBF01; genus CAZEYG01. Next base: position 1,438 of record CAZEYG010000533.1, on the reverse strand, counting down.
AGGCGCAAAGAGCCTGGTTTGAGCAAATGCTGCTGGAGGATTTTTCTCGTCTTATATGCTGTTCTCTTGCCTGTAACGTAAGAACGAAAGCACGTTTGCCGTCGGCATCGGTTGTTTGACCAACTATTCTGCCGGGAAGTTGTCTAATCATTTTTGACGTGCAAGCCATAAAGCCAAGATAAGGACCACCGAAGGAAAGGGGAATACCTAAAGGCTGACCTTCTCCAACGGTTATATCTGCGCCGTATTCCGCCGGGGTTTTTAACACAGCAAGGGATATGGGATTTACGCCCATAATAAGTTTTGCGCCCGCATCATGAGTTGTGTTTTTTATTTGCTCTATTGAGCTGCTGCTTTCAAGTAATCCGAAAAAGTTAGGCTGCTGCATGTAGAAGCAAGCGGATGATTTATCCATTGTCTGCTCTAAAAGCGCCAAATCAATAAGGCCGTCCTTTGATGGCAGAATAATAAGCTCTGTTCCGATTCCTTCGCAATATGTGGTTATTGTGCCGATAATATGAGGATGTATGTTGTCAAACAGCACTGCTTTTGTACGGCTGCGCTCCCGGCACATGGTTACGGCTTCGGCGGCGGCGGTTGCGCCGTCGTAAACAGAGGCGTTTGAAACATCCATACCCGTAAGCTCACATATCATAGTTTGATATTCAAAAATCGACTGCAATATACCTTGGCTCATTTCGGCCTGATACGGCGTATAAGCTGTCAAAAACTCTTCCTTAGCGGGTATATATTTAACAATAGAAGGAATGTAATGTTTATAAGCGCCGGCGCCGCGAAAGATGTTAGAAAACACAGTGTTTTTTGCGGCAATGGCCTCCATGCGCCGACGGACAGAAAGCTCCGATAGACCTAGCGGCATGTCTAATGGCTTAGTTAAAAACATTTCCCTTGGAACGGATTCAAATAATTCATCTATACTGCTTATGCCGATTCGCTCTAGCATTATTTTCTGTTCTTCGGCTGTAGCGGGTACGTAAGTTCCCAATTATTACTCCTCCTCTTTAACGAACTTTTCGTATTCGGCTGCCGTAAGAAGCTGCTCTTTATCTGTTATGCCGCTAACTTCCACAATCCATGTCTCATAAGGAGTTTGATTAATAAGCTCGGGGGAATCAACAAGCTGCTCGTTTATTTTGGAAATTGTTCCGGATACGGGAGAATAAACATCGGATACTGCCTTAACAGACTCAACGTCTGCAACTGACTGGCCAACTTCAATGTCGTCACCTTCGCTTGGCAGATTAATAAAAACTAAGTCGCCAAGCGCTTCCTGGGCATGGTCTGTAAGGCCGAAAGTTGCAGTTGTGTCGTTGATAAATTTGATCCATTCGTGAGATTGGGTATACATAAGATTTTGTGGTATATTCATAATAAAATCCTCCTAATATAATTTAATTTTTATCTCTTTTATAAAATG
>CAZEYG010000532.1:0-1698 GCA_964516575.1 uncultured Defluviitaleaceae bacterium | reverse complement strand
CAGCTTTCGCTTTTTGTCAACGAAGATCTTATTAACGAAAGCGTGATAAAATGTCTGACTGGAGCAGTATAGCTTATATTTATGATGGGAGCTTCAGCGGGCTTTTATGCTGCGTTTTTGAGAGTTATACCTGTCACGAAATACCGTGTAAAATAATGTCTGCCGATGAGGCTGAAATCGTTCTTTTTGATACAAAGGAGATAATAACAGAGCCAGATAAGTCAGACAGAGTATATAAATCCATAGCCGCTAAGATGGGCAAGGAAGCAGAGGAGCTGGTTGAAACGGCGTTCTTATACGGCGGTGATGAAAAATCTATAGTCATCTACCGCTTTATTTGTCTTGGGTATAAATATGGCAAAAAAGTTTCCGACATGTTGGGGAACGAAACTGTCAGTGCAATAAGGAATATGGTTAGAGCCGTGCTTAACGAAAGACATCATATGCTGGAGTTTCTTAGGTTTTCAGAGTATAACGGAAGCCTTGTAGCGCAAATAGAACCTAAGCATTTTGTTTTGCCGATTTTGGAAAGGCATTTTACGTCACGGTTTCCCGAGGAACAGTTTTTAATTTACGACAAAACCTTTAAGATGGCTTTAGTTTACGTCAACCATAAGGCGGCTATAGTTGAGCTTGATAACCTAGAGCTGCCGCCGGCGGAGGAAGAAGAGCTTATGTTCAGAAGGTTATGGACAGGATATTATGACACAATAGCAATCAAGGAACGATATAACCCCAAATGCCGTATGGGTCATATGCCTAAGCGGTTTTGGAAATATATGACGGAGATGCACGCTGAAAACAAAACCCAGGCGCTGCCCGGAAAAAGCGTAAAGGCGCTTGAAGCCGAGGTAAATAAACGTTAGAAAATTACGGGTTATGCGCCTGAATAGTTTTTATCAATATTTATAATAGCGAAGTATTTAATGCTGTTGGTTTTTTCGACCGACAGCTTTTCTATTTTATTCTGAATGTTTTTTATCAGCTCTTTGTCGGCCATTTCAAACTTATGCGGAACAACAACGTCAAAGATTAGATTACTGTGAGTTTCGCCGATAACAACCCTAAAATCATGTATTGTTAACCTGTTATCAATGCTTTCAATTGCGGTTATAGCCTTTTGCCTAAGCTCTAAAACCAAAGGGTTATCCGTTTCAACAGGGTCAAGGTGGGCCACAAGGTTAATATTGTTTTCAACCATAAAGTTACGCTCAATATTGTCTATTTGGTCGTGGATTTTTATTATGTCCTCACCTGCGCTAAATTCTATGTGTACGGTGGCAAAACATTTGCCCGGGCCGTAGTTGTGTACCATAAGGTCGTGGATACCGATAATGCCGTCGTAGCTAAGTATTTTTTCTGTTATAAGCCTAACCATTTGCTCGTCAGGCGCTTCGCCCAAAAGTGGGCTTATCGTTTCGTTTACCATAGATATGCCGGAATAAATTATAAACAAGGATACTAAAGCGCCCACGTAACCGTCCAGTCTAATGCTGAAAACGGCACCGATAATAAGGGAAATTAAAACGCCTGATGTAGCTATTACGTCGTTAATGCTGTCTTGAACATTTGCCAAGATAGCGACGGAATTTATGGCTTTCCCAATCCTTTTGTTAAACAGACTCATCCACAGCTTGATTAATATTGACAAAACAAGCACAGCCGCCGTCAGGTAACTAAAACCTATGGGATTAGGGG
>CAZEYG010000531.1:0-1718 GCA_964516575.1 uncultured Defluviitaleaceae bacterium | reverse complement strand
CTCTTTGCGGCTGCTGTGATAAAGCTGATTTCGTTAATAAACAAGCTGGTCAAAGACTTGAGCGTATTATATCTACGTCGCCGTCAAATACGGAAATACTTGTTGGTCTTGGGCTGGGGCACAACCTTGTCGCCATTGATAATTATTCGACAGATATAGAAGGAGTGTCTGAATCGGTCGTTGTTTTGAACATTGAAGCACTTAGCGCCGAGGAAATGTTGGCTTTAAAACCTGATATCATAGTTGCTTCCGAAATAAACGTAATAGCGGCAGGGGATGACCCTTTTAGTATTTTAAAGGATGCCGGGATTCAAGTGGTGTATACAAAAACAGCAAGCAGCATAAATGAAATATACGAGCAGATAACATACATAATGACCTTAACCGGCAAAGAGGAAAGAGGGCATGAAATGATAAACAGCATGAAAAGTAAAATAGATCAAATAGAGCGTAAGGTAGAAAAGCTAGGGGCTAAAAAAACTGTTTATTTTGAAATTGAGCCTGCCCCAAGCATTTATACGTTTGGCTCAGGAACGTACATTAACGAAATGCTGGAGATTGCCGGCGGTGTTAATATATTTGCCGATAAAAGCTTATGGATTTCCCCTGGGGAAGAGTCGATTTTGGACGCTAACCCAGAGGTTATTATTACAAACGTTAATTACGTAGATAATCCTTTGGAGGAAATAAAATCCCGGTCTAACTGGGGTTCCCTAAAAGCCGTTCAGAATAATAACGTGTTTTATGTTGACGCTAATTTCACCAGCAGACCCTCTCAAAACATAGTCAAAGGCATAGAGCTTATATTCAGCGTCTTGTATCCTGAAAGCTGATGAGCAGGAGGTTGTATTTGGCGGGAAAAGGAATAAGGCTTGGGGTTTTAAGCCTGCTTGCTTTGTGTATTATTATATTTGCAGTTTTTATTGGCAGCGTTAACATAAGTTATTTTGATGTAGCGGTTATACTTGCCGATAAAATCACAGGCTTTACAAAATTTAGCTTACATGTTGACAAAATTCAAAAGGAAATTATTTGGAATTTGCGGCTGCCTCGTGTTTTACTTGCTTTTTTGGCAGGAGGTGGTGTTTCTGTAGGTGGTGCTGTTGTGCAGTCGGTTTTAAAGAATCCTTTGGCTTCGCCGTATACTATGGGTGTTTCTTCCGGCGCCTCCCTAGCTGTTAGTATCGTTGCCACTCTTGGAATATCTGTTCCGGCGTTAGGTATATTTTTTACCCCGGTTGTTGGGTTTGCGGCGGGTATGCTGGCAGTATTTTCTGTTATTGCTTTTACAACGGCTATAGATAAAAACACTACTGGTACGACAATAGTGCTTACCGGCATGGTGCTTTCCTTGTTTTATAACGCTGTGCAAACTATTGTCATTTCCTTTTCACAGGAGGACATAAAAAAGATAATCATGTGGCAGATGGGTTCCTTTGCTATGCGGGGCTGGTCTTTTGTATATGCTGTTTTACCGTTTTTCTTAGCCGGAATAGGTTGCTTGATTTTCTTTGCAAAAGAGCTGGACGTTATGACGCTGGGAGACGAGCAAGCCTTGTCTATCGGCGTAGATGTACGGCTTGTAATGAGGTGTGTGCTTAGTTTGGCGGCTGTTTTGGCAGGAGCGGCTGTAGCTGTTTGCGGCATTATCGGTTTTGTGGATTTAGTTACGCCCCATGTTGCAAGGCGGATATTTGGCTCTAAGCATATTTATGTTA
>CAZEYG010000530.1:0-1728 GCA_964516575.1 uncultured Defluviitaleaceae bacterium | reverse complement strand
AAAGCCGAAATAATATGTGTAAGACAGTTAAGCAGCACGTAAATCACACAAGGGCAGTGACTTAAACGGCTGCTCCGCCTTATTTTTACGCAGAAGGCATGGGAATAACCCTAGCCCCTATGAACTTGACAACTAAGCAAAAAAATGAAAATCATCCATTGCATTCATATTACTTTATACCATTAAAAAGCCGAAATATTATGTGTAAAACAAACACGCTAAAACAATTTGATATAAGCTATTTAAGATGACGATTATAACTGACGAGCGGGAGGATAAAACCTATCCCCTGCGCCACCTGTTTATCATAAGGAGGAAACGCCCATGATGAGATCTATGTTTGCAGGAGTTTCAGGACTTAAAACCCACCAGACTAAAATGGACGTTATCGGTAACAACATTGCAAACGTTAACACTGTTGGTTTTAAGGCTAGCACTGTAACATTTAAAGATATATTTAACCAAACTGTTCAAGGTGCAAGCGCGGCAAATGCTGCAACAGGCAGAGGCGGCACGAACCCAATGCAGATCGGTCTTGGCGTAAGCGTAGGCTCTATCGATACAGTAATGACTCAAGGTGCGGCACAGACTACGGATAACCCCTTGGATCTTATGATAAACGGAAACGCATTCTTCGTAGTCGGTGACGATAGCGGTCAATACTTCACTAGAGCCGGTGCATTCAGACTTGACGAAGACGGCAACCTTGTTAATCCTTCGGGTCTTAAGGTTTACGGTTGGCCATCGGTAGACGATAAGGAAAATCCGGGTCAGCAAAAGATTCAAAAGGGTAAGGTACAGCCTATCGCCGTGAAATCAGCGGAGAATATGTATGCTTCACCACAGCCGACTTCAAACGTAAAATTTGAAGGTAACCTTAACACTGCGGAAGGCTCTACAGACGGCATTACGAAGTCTTTCGACTTCTACGACAGCCTCGGTAACCACTATAAAGTTGACATGGAACTTAAATACGATGAGACAAAGAAAGAATGGGGATTCGCTCCTTCGGACACGATGACGAGAAACGGAAAAAGCACGCTGGCGTTTTCTTGGAGCCATTCGGACTGTACACTAGCATTTGACTCAAACGGAAAACTTAAATCAGTAGACGGTTCTACATCAGATTTATCGATTGAGTTTGATATTACAAGTGATTTAGGTATAAACGCAACGACAGAAAAAATAAAACTTGATTTCTCTGGTCTTACACAGTTTAATCAAAAGACAACAGCTAAGGGGTTTGCCCTTGACGGCAACATGCCAGGCGAGCTCAACGGTTTCTCCATCGGACCAGACGGTATAATTTACGGAAGCTATTCAAATGGTGATGCTAAGAAGCTGGGACAGATAGCAGTAGCGAACTTTAAAAACCCGGCAGGGCTTGAGAAAAAGGGTGATAGCTTGTTCTCGGCAACTGCAAACTCCGGATGGTTCGACGGCATAGGTGACGAACCGACGGCAAACGGCGGAAGTATTGGCGGAGGAAGACTCGAGATGTCAAACGTAGACCTTGCAAGAGAGTTTACTGAAATGATTGTTACTCAAAGAGGATTCCAGGCTAACTCAAAGATAATAACAACATCAGATGAGATGCTCCAAGAGCTTGTAAGACTTAAATAAAACTAAATAACATAGATAAAACGACTTTTTGAAAATAAAAAGTCGTCAGACTGTCAAAAAAGCCGCTGTTTGGGATGCCCGAACAGCGGCTTTTTTTGATTAAAA
>CAZEYG010000529.1:0-1729 GCA_964516575.1 uncultured Defluviitaleaceae bacterium | reverse complement strand
AATGTTTTGCATATCCGCCCTCTTTTCATATAAATAAAATAACATATATGCAAAATTATACATATATGTTATTTTTATTTCAAGATTATTTATATAACATTTTTGTTATTTATACAAATATATTATTCAAAATCAAATTTTAGCTTAGGATACCTTGCTGCTTTAACCTCATCAAGTCTCTTAACAGGGGTTGTAACAGGCGCATTTCTTAAAACATCCGGCTGTTCAAGGGCTGTAGTGTAAAGCTCCTTTAAAATTTCGGCGACTTCATCCAGCGTTTGCAGCGTTTCTGTTTCAGTAGGCTCAAACATAAGCGCTTCACTTACGATAAGCGGAAAGTACATTGTTGGAGGGTGAACCCCTTTATCAATCAAACCTTTGGCAATATCAAGAGCTGACACGTTTTTTTCGTTTTTAAGCTTCTCCAGCGTAACGACAAATTCATGCATACAGGTTCCTTTAAACCCAACGTCATAAACGTCAGAAATTTTGCTCATAAGATAATTAGCGTTAAGAACGGCGTTTTCCGAAGCGTGCCTTAAACCGTCACAGCCGTTTGTCATAAGGTAGGTGAGGGCACGGACGACTACCAGGAAATTACCGTAAAACGAACGCATTCTGCCAATAGACATCGGTAGGTCATAGTCTAATTTGAAATCATCTTCCCCTGAAACATAGGGCGTCGGAAGAAAAGGCGCAAGGATTTTCTTGCAGCCTACGGGGCCGCTGCCTGGGCCGCCGCCGCCATGGGGTGTTGAAAAGGTTTTGTGCAGATTAAGATGAATAACATCAAAGCCCATATCACCGGGGCGGACAATACCCATTATAGCGTTCAGGTTAGCGCCGTCGTAATAAACAAAGCCACCTGCTTCATGAATAATGTTTGTTATTTCAAGTATGTTCCGCTCAAACAAGCCGATTGTGCTGGGGTTTGTCAGCATAAGCCCGGCGGTTTTATCACTTACTGCAACCTTGAGCTTTTCAATATTTACGCTCCCGTCAGGGTTAGAGGGTATTGAAACAACCTGAAAACCTGCCATAACCGCCGAAGCCGGGTTAGTTCCGTGGGCTGAGTCGGGGACGATGATTTCTGTTCTTTTATGGTCGCCTTTTGATTTGTGATAGGCTTTTATTAGCAAAAGACCGGTGAATTCACCTTGCGCTCCAGCGGCTGGCTGGAAGGTCATGTTGTCCATGCCGGTTACTTGACATAGATATTTTTCAGCGGTTCTAAGCACTTCAAGGCAGCCTTGAACAGTGTTTTCCGGCTGCAGGGGGTGGATGGCCGTAAAGCCTTTTAGAGCCGCCATTTCCTCGTTTATCCTTGGATTATATTTCATTGTACAGGAACCGAGAGGATAAAAGCCGTCGTTTACGCCATGAGCCTTTTTAGCTAAGGATGTGTAGTGTCTTGCAATCTCACTTTCGGAGATTTGAGGCAGGCGTAAAGCTGTTGTCCGCTTAATCGTATCCGGCAGCGCTAATATATCTACGTCACATCCCGGTAATATACAGTTTTGTCTGCCTTCGTTGCTCTTTTCAAATACTAAGCTCATGCTTCTGCCACCTCCTTTATTATTGCTACAAGATTGTCTATTTCATCTTTGCTGTTCATTTCGGTAACACACCAGAGAATGCAGCCATCTAAAGCGCCGTTAAGGGGATAACCGCCAAGTATACCTTTTTTTTCAAGCTTTTTCATAAGAGTTTCAACGTCTAATGGGCATGT
>CAZEYG010000528.1:0-1738 GCA_964516575.1 uncultured Defluviitaleaceae bacterium | reverse complement strand
GATAAACGCTGAAGGCATCTAAGCGTGAAGCCGCCCTCAAGACCAGATTTCCCATGCCATCAAGGCAGTAAGGCCCCTTGTAGACTACAAGGTAGATAGGCTGCAGGTGTAAGCACGGTAACGTGTTCAGCTGAGCAGTACTAATAGGCCGAGGGCTTGACCTTTTAGGTTTTTTATTCTCTGACTTGTGTGTTTTTCTTTGTTCGGTTTTTGGGGTTTGGTTGGGTATCCAATCATTACCTATAACTTTTCGGTGACGATACGTCTTTGGGAAACACCCGTTCCCTTTCCGAACACGTTGGTTAAGACTTAGACGGTCGATGATACTTAGCTGGAAACGGCTTGGGAAAGTAGATGGTTGCCGAATTCTAAAAAAATATCCTGCTTAACAGCAGGATATTTTTTTGTAGATGCCACACATTATCTTAATTTGAAAAGGCAAATGTGATTAAGTGGCTATAAAGCTCACCGGCCTTTAGTATACCAGGGCCGAAATGGCTTAAGTTTGCAGCGTTTGGCAAGAATTGTGCTTCCAAACAAATTGATTGATGTGTCTGGTAGAATACTCCGTCTTTACCGGGTGTGTTATTAAGGAAGTTACCGGTGTATAATTGTATGCTGGGCAGGGTTGTGTGTACTTTAAGGCATCTTCCACTTATAGTATCTTTGTAAATTGCAGCAATACCATAGTCCCTTGAGTTTCTTATAAACGACAAATCATATCCGCCGGAAGATTTGATCATAGAGTTTTGATCGAATATGTTGTCGCCGATAGGATGGGCTTTTCTAAAATCAAAGGGGCTGTCTTTAACAGAAAATATTTGTCCTGTAACAAGTAAATCGTCTGTTAATTCTGCGTAATAATCACAATTAAGCTGCAGCTCATGTTTTAATACCGAGCCGCTATCGTGCCCTGCTAAGTTAAGATACACATGATTTGTCAGGTTTACCGGGCTATCCTCGTCGCAAACAGCCTTGTATTCAAGTTTTAGCTCATCGTTTTGAGTCAGAGTATAGATTGCCTTAACGGACATATTACCAGGGTATCCTTCCTCACCATCAGGACTTAAATAGGAAAACTCTATAGAATTTTCACCTAAAATCTTAAAACGCCAAACTTGTTTATCAAAGCCATAATAACCGCCATGTATATGGTTGCCCATAAAATTAGCTGACAAATTGTATTCATTGCCCTTCAAAAATAACTTTCCACCGGGTGTTCTATTTGCAGTTCGACCAATCGTAGCCCCAAAATAACATTTGTTTTCCATAAAGCTATCTATGTCATTACATGTTAAAGTAATTTCTGCTTTATTGTTTTGCCGATCATTCATAATAATCGAAAATATGGACGCACCATAGTTTGTTAGAGTAACATCAAGATTAGGGCTTTTAAGCATGAAACCATAAATTTCTTTTCCATCAGAGGTCACTTTTAGTAATTTTTGATCCAATATAATTTCCCCTTTATATTAAAATATCAACGCAATAACATAATACACCCGGTTTAAAAAAGCTGCAACATTTTTTATAGGGAAATTATTTGTTTGACAAGTATACACAATTACTATATAATACATGTAGATTTGGAGGCATAGCTCAGCTGGCTAGAGTACCTGCTTGACGTGCAGGGGGTCGCAGGTTCAAACCCTGCTGCCTTCATTTTTTATGGCTGTCGGAACTTTAAAGTTTTGACGGCTTTTTTTATTTAAATAAATATTTAATTGTTTTCTATTTA
>CAZEYG010000527.1:0-1745 GCA_964516575.1 uncultured Defluviitaleaceae bacterium | reverse complement strand
CAAAGATTTTATTATATAATGTAAAATATGTCAATTTTTACTTGGAACTGCTAACATGCTGGCTCAACATATTGGGCAGCTCTGGAAATTCTGTACCCAAGAAGTTGACTACATTTGTCGGATTTGCACATGACCTCATGTTGGGGCAGTTGCACGAGAGAATACGGCGTATTCGACTGAATGCCGCACTTGCCTATCGTCCACCCGCTTTTAGAGTATGTTGTCATACATGAACTGGCAAATATTCGGGAAAACAAACATTCTCTGGGTTATTGAGCGATAGTCGCTAATGCACTAACGTAACGTGCTACATAACAAATTAAGGTTTTTTCAGTGGTTTTCAAGTATTCATGAGGAAACGAAAAATGAACATAGTTGAAATAATCGCTTTTTTATTGCTCGCAACCTTTGCCGTTGCATTTTTCGTTCTTGCGATGTCCAAATTCGAAAAAATTAAACACTTTCCAAAATTCACCCATAATTCAAAAGCTATCTATCCTGTTTCCATAAATCAAATTGAACCAACAAGCAACCAAATATCAATATTAGCTATTGAAAGCCTCATATTAAATGATAATAACGGTTTTGGGTTAGCTTAACAAGACCGGATACAATGAGTTTATCAGAAAGAAAATATTGGGAAATATGCGTTCGCGGTACTACCGCAGTAGGGCAAACCGCACAAGGTGCAATGCGGATATTAGGACAAGCACAACCACTAAACGAAATTGCAAAAGCCGCTCCTAATGGGTTGTTTACAGCAACCGCTCCCATTCAGGACTTAATAAAATATGCTGACGGAACAGTTGGTTCTATTGTTATGGAAGGCAAAAAGAAAAAAGATATTCTAATGAAATAGTGAGTACCCCTTGGATTTTGACAAATGTTGTGGTATAGTTTAGGTAAACCGAGATTGAGTATTTAGAAGGGGTTCACCTAATGCCGATAAGTTATGACCGATTATGGAAAATGTTAATAGATAAAAAGATGAATCGCACAGAATTAAAAGAAGCCGCGGGTATCAGCTTCAATGTTTTGGCACGAATGGGCAAAGCTGAGCCCGTGTCAATGGAAAGCATGGAAAAGGTATGCCGCACTTTGTCTTGCGATATTGGGGATGTAATGGAGATAATTGAAATAGAAGAATCAACAGATAAAAAAAGGCCGACCACTATTGAGCTTTTTGCAGGTGCCGGCGGATTGGCACTCGGCATCGAAAAAGCTGGCTTTGATACAATTGGCTTAATTGAATTTGACAAAAATGCATCCGATACATTGCGGAGTAATAGACCTTATTGGCGCATTATCAACGACGATGTAGCAAATATTTCATGTTTAAATATAGCTGAATATTTTGGTATAGCCAAAGGAGAGCTCGATTTGTTATCCGGTGGAGCACCTTGCCAAGCTTTTTCATATGCCGGAAAGCGCTTAGGCCTTGAAGATGCTCGAGGAACTTTATTCTATCACTATGCTTTGTTTTTAGAAAAGTTGCAACCTAAGATGTTCTTGTTTGAAAATGTGCGTGGACTTCTTACACATGATAAGGGCAAAACCTATAAGGCCATGCTTAGCATTTTTGAACAAGCCGGATACACCATAAAAGAAAATCAAAAAAAGGTATTGAACGCTTGGGATTATGGTGTCCCACAAAAACGCGAACGGCTTATCACAATCGGTATTAGAAATGATCTTGCTGATAAAATTAGTTTTGAGTTTCCCATTCCTCATAAATACAAGCCTTT
>CAZEYG010000526.1:0-1746 GCA_964516575.1 uncultured Defluviitaleaceae bacterium | reverse complement strand
CGCTTTAATCGACCAAGCGCTCGGCAGTGTAGTCGTGAATATCTTTTGCGCTTGACAAATCGCGCCAAGACTCCTCAACCAAAACAATACTATTTCGGAATTCAATCTTTTTCCTATCAAGTCGCGAAGCATATAAGCATAAAAATTTTGCAGCTCTGTCCTGTTGATAATATGAAAAAATCTGCCCACCATCTTTGAGCGTTTTAGCAGATTCCTTTTCAAATTCGCTTCCCCACGTTTTGCACTCAATCATAAGAAACGGAGCTTCATCATCTTCACTGTAAACAAGAATATCCAATTTTCCTTTAAGATTTCGCCCTAAAGGATATTTTTTTTCAAGTTCAATTCGTTCGGGTTTGTACCCTTTGATGAGCAAACGATCAACACATTCAAGCACTACAAAATTTTCAGGTTTATCAAAATTGCTGGTAGTTAAATCACCAAGACGAATACTTTTGTTTGATTGAATACTATGATGGGCATATTCAATTTTTTCTTCATTTATATTAATGAAAATAGGGTAATTATTATGTGCACCATAGCATTTCATAAAAACACCATTGGTGCCATCTTGCGGAGCAAAGCCTAATTCAAGAATCAATTTTTTTATGTAATCAATATTCATTTGGACTTAGCTCCTTTCTTACCATTAGAATTAGCGGAGAGGTAAGCATTTATATCTGATAGCTTTATTCGGTAAATTCGTCCAACCAGTGAAGCAACAAGTTTATCACTTTTTATCCATTTTAATACGGTTTTATCTGAAACCTTTAAATAGGTTGCAGCTTGTGCAACTGTTAGTATTTCATCGTTCATTGGACATACCACCCCCTATTATAAATATATAATATCAAATCGAGCAAAGAATGTCAATATCATTTAGGTAAATTTAAAGGAATTCAAGGGAACTTAAAGGAATTTAAAGCCCAATAAAACTGTATAATGTTATTCTGTTATTGCAATAGATTTATAACTGCTAAACCTTTTTGCACCGCATACCTCACCGTAGCCGCCGTACCGCCTGTATTCCTCCCATCCCAAACGGCGATAACTAGCTCTGACTGCTCCGCCATATACCGATTACGTTTCATATAACACCCCTTGGAATAGTCATTTGAATGAATTTTCACAACATCACAGCAAGCAATCAGCCTTTGAAAAGTCTTATCAGGCGTTTTCATTCTGCCCGGTTCGGGTATGGCGGCTTCAAGCGTGATGGGATAAACAGCTTTCAACTCTGCGACAATCTCCGCAAATATCAAGTCTACCCCTACCGCAAAGCCGCTTATAAAATGAGTGTAGCCTTGCCGGGTGGCTTGTAGTATGGTATGCCGTAGCTCTGCTGTAATATAATCTACTTTCTCACTTGGAATATCCCTGTGCCCTGTTACGCAACAAGTTTTTGTGTTCATTTCCATTCTCCTTATTATAGTGATACATCACTATAATAACACAAATTTAGGAATTAGTGAAGCATCACTAATATAAATCTCCTTAGTGACATATCATTATATTGTGATATGTCACTAAGGAGGAATGGTAGATGAACACACAACAGGCAGTAGCACATCGTATTTTAGGACTTTGCAAAGAAAAAGGATTTACTCCGAACGGTATTGCGATATTTTCAGCAGTTCCGCAGGGTACAGTTAAAAGCATTTTGAATGGCGAAAGCCAAAACCCCGGCATAGTAAATATTAAAAAACTTTGCGACGGCTTTGGAATTACCCTTGGAGAGTTTTTCTC
>CAZEYG010000525.1:0-1746 GCA_964516575.1 uncultured Defluviitaleaceae bacterium | reverse complement strand
CCCGAGCCGGATGGCCCGATGATGGACACAAACTCACCCTCTTCAATGGAGAAAGAAATATCGTTAAGCGCACGGGTTGTACCGCCATAGACCTTGCTTACATTTTGAAATTCTAAGATAGGCATGTATTCACCTCTTTTCAAGTTTTAGTTACCCATTTCCCGAATAGGGTTAAACCAAGCGTCATCAACCAGCACGAAACGTTCTTTATCCGTTTTTTTAAACATGCCAACTGTACCTGCTTCTTTAGCTTCCTTGGTCACAAATATTTGCGGATTATTCGCCACGGCATCCGTCATAAATGCGTCACGAATCTTTTGAATGTCGTCGGTGTTGAAGTTTTTCGGGTTGTAGGCAAAAGGCCCATTCAAAACTGGAGTGGAACTAATAATGACAAATTCTTTTCCTTGTACTGTGTCAAACGGAGCAGAAGCATTAGATTTCACTGTATAAACTGCACCAGCTTTATTTTCTTCACCTGCACTAAAATCTACATATGGGGCAAGCTCTGTGTCGCAGTAAGCCGCTACGTCACATTTGCCGCTTATCAGGTTAAATGCTGAACCTTGGTGTGAACCGCCGAACAAAACCTCAGAGAAGAAAGCCTTTGAGCCGCCCTCAACAAGATCATCTACGCTTATGTTTTTCCACTGTTCTGTTTTGCTAAAGAAACCGATGATATTGGTAGATGGAACTTTGAAGCCGGAGGTTGAGCTGTTGGATACAAAGGAAACTCTCTTGCCTTGAATATTTTCGATGGAAAATTTATCGCCGTCTTTGTAACCCACCTCTTGATCTTTGTTCACTGCAAGCCAGCTATAATAGATGGCATCGTCTAGCGTTCCAGACGCACCAGAGTTTACGAACAGGGTATCTACCTGTGGGTTTTTGTTCTTTGCTTCTATGTATCCGGAAGCTCCCATGAAGCAGATATCCGCCGAACCGCTTGCAAGAGATTCAATTGCGATTGCATAGTCTGTGGTTAGTTTGTGTTCAACCTTGCGCCCTGTGGCTTCAGTAATAACCTTGGCGAACTCATCACGAGCTGGCTGATAGTCTGCTGCTGATTCATTCGGATACCACACAATGTTGATGGGGTTTGTGTTTTTGGTTTCCGGTGTACTGCTTTGGGTACTGCTGGAATCCGAATTGCCGGAAGTCGTAGCAGAAGGGGTATTACTTGGTGTGGTGCTTCCGCAACCAACAAGGCCTATTGCCAAAATCATTACAAGCATAATTGCCGTGATAGCAGAAACAATCTTGTTTTTGTGCATACGGTTTTCTCCTCATTCCTGTTTTTATTAGATGACAAATGCTGTCTTGAGCACTGTCACTTAAAATTATAAATGGTTGATGTAAAATTAAAAACCTCACTTTGGTAAAAGTGAGGTAAAATATTTGTAATTATATAAGTTAATTGTAACAGTATTATTAATTATAGCGCTAACAATTTATTTTAACTTTTCGCTAAGTAGTCAAACTGTTAGGCTTCACAAGCTATTTATTGCTACTTTTCATTTTAATATAATTAACTTTGCACAAATTGAGTTTATAAAGTCTATACAGCTTGGAGATATGTACGCTTTCCTTGCAACTGCCAAGATACTCTAAACTCGTCGCCCGGTACTCGTGCAAGAATAATTATTTCAATTAGCCAATTTTGGAAGTATCTTAAAACCAAGGTACACCTTATTGACAACAAAATGAATTTGTCAAAATCACTTGACACATTATCCTCAAAGTTTT
>CAZEYG010000524.1:0-1748 GCA_964516575.1 uncultured Defluviitaleaceae bacterium | reverse complement strand
ATAGACTTTTACCTGCTCCATGCTTTAACCGGCACGTCCTGGACATCTATCGTAAACAGATTTGATATTTTGACAAAGATGGAGAAAGCTGTAAAGGCAGGTAAAATAGGAAAGGTTGGTTTTTCTTTCCATGATAAGCTGGAAGCCTTTAAAACAATTGCAGACGGATATAATTGGGAGTTTTGTCAGATTCAGCTTAACTACTTAAACGAGGACTATCAGCAGGGTATAGAAGGGCTGTATTATGCGGCAAAGAAAGGCCTCGGTGTTATAATTATGGAGCCTCTTTTAGGCGGAAGGTTAGCAGAGCCGCCGGCTTCCATAAAAGAAATATTTAAATCTGCCGTGCCGGACAAAAGCGTCGTTCAATGGGCCTTTGACTATTTATGGAACAAACCGGAAGTTACGCTTCTGCTAAGCGGTATGTCAACGATGGAGCAGCTAAAGCAAAATATTAGGTATGCAGAAGAATCCGCTGCCGACAAGTTATCGGAAGACGAAAAAGCCGTCATCAATAAGGTTATAACCAAGTTTAAAGAGCTGGAAGCCGTACCTTGCACAAAATGCAGATATTGTATGCCATGCCCCAACGGCGTAGACATACCGCGAAACTTTGACATCTATAACACATTGCGTGTATTTGAGGATATACCGCGTTCTCAAAGGGAGTATGCCTTCTTTTCCAAAGACGGAGAGGGCAAAAAAACAGCAGATAACTGCATAGGCTGCAGTATCTGCGAAGAAAAATGTCCTCAAAAAATTATGATTGGCAACCTTATGCCTGAGATACACAGAACCTTAGCAGGCAGCAAATAACATTAAAGCAACATTAAAACAACATTAAATGCTCATTGAGTATCAAAAACCCGATAACCATAAGTATAATACCGCCAAGGCGCTCAGAGCCGGCTTTAAACGCTGCGCCTAGCTGCTTGCCTAAAAGTATGCCGGCCATGCATATAACAAACGTAACTATACCGATTATTATGCAGGGAACAAAAATTTTTGTGCCGGTTACTGCAAAGGTTACCCCTACGGCCATAGCATCGATGCTTGTAGCTATAGCAAGCATAATCATGTTCTTTGTGTTAAGGGCTTCTTCGGCGGATTGGCTCTTAATTTCTTCGGGCTTAAAGGATTCGATGAGCATTTTTCCGCCTATTAGGGCAAGCAAAATAAACGCAACCCAATGGTCGTAGGCGATAATATATCTGCTGAAGGAATTACCAAGAAAACAACCTAAAACGGGCATTATAAACTGGAAAAATCCGAAAAAAAAGCTGGAGCGTACGGCGTCTTTAAATCGGAGCCTTGTTATAATAATGCCGTTTGTTATTGATACGGCAAAGGCGTCCATCGCTAGGCCTACTGCGATAAAAAATACGGATATAATGTTCATAGAGTTGTTCCTTTCAAGTTAGTGCAGTAAGGTTAATACAAGTATTAAAGATTGTAATATGCCGCAAAGAGTTTGTCAATTGCTTGTAATACCAATCATGATTAAAATCATAGTCTGCTATCGGTCAAAGCGCCTCACGGCTCGGGCGTTCGGCTTCCCTCTGCACTCTGTTTTAATCGAGGATTAGTATAAAGGCTAAAAAAGGGGCTAATTCAGTGTTGTATCGGTGTTGTATGGCCTGTGTTGACAAACAAATCCAATACATGCTACAATTTTAACATACTTTTCAACATAATTTGTAAATATACTTTTTTTGAGTTACTTAGGCATTTATTTTAAGCGTGGTTAT
>CAZEYG010000523.1:0-1761 GCA_964516575.1 uncultured Defluviitaleaceae bacterium | reverse complement strand
TGACCGTTCGACAAAAATATTGGAACGAGGTAGGCGAGCTTCTTAAAAATGCCGCTTAACGGAAGGGAGGTTAAAAAGTGGGATTATTTGAAACCTTATTTAAGAACAAAATAGAAGTGACTGTATCAAATTACTTCAAAGCATTAACGGCATATACGCCCGTATTCACAACATACGAGGGTGGCGTTTACGAAATGGAGCTTACGAGGGCTATTATACATTCGTTCGCTACAGCTTGCAGTAAACTAAAGCCCGAAATGACAGGCACGGCATACAAGAACTTGGAAAAGATATTGCAATTCAAGCCTAACCCTTTTATGGATACAAGCAAATTCTTATATCGAATTGCAACAATCCTTTCGGTGTGTAATAACGCCTTTATCGTACCCATTGAGGACGAATACGGATATATAAGCGGATATTACCCAATACTACCGCAAAATTGCGAGGTTTTAGACGTTGGCGGCGTTGCTTATTTACGCTATACATTTGCAAACGGACGCAAAGCGGCTATTGAGTATAGCAAGGTTGGTGTATTGACACAATTTCAGTACAAGGATGATTTTTTTGGTACGGATAATTCAGCCTTAAAGCCAACTATGCAACTAATACATACACAAAATCAAGGAATAATCAACGGCGTAAAAAATTCCGCTTCCATCCGCTTCCTTGCCAAACTTTCAAACGTAATAAAGCCGGAGGACATCAAAAAAGAGCGTGAGCGGTTCACAGAGGAAAACCTTTCGGCAGACAATAAAAGCGGAATGATTATCTATGACAATAAATTTACAGACCTTCAACAGATAGACAGTAAGCCATTTATCGTTAATCCTATTCAAATGAAGCAGATTAACGAGAACGCCTATAACTATTTCGGTACAAATGAAAACATCTTACAAAATAAATTTGATGAAAACGCTTGGAACGCATATTACGAAGGTAAGATAGAGCCTTTTGCCATCCAGTTATCACTTGCAATGTCAAACATGACATTTACGCCCCGTGAGTTGAGTTATGGCAACATGATAACGTTCACGGCTAACCGCCTACAATACGCCAGTAACACAACAAAGCTAAATATATCAACGCAGTTATTTGACCGTGGGCTTATTACAAGAAACGGCGTTATGGATATTTGGAATATGGCTCATGTAGAGGATGGGGATCGGTATTATATACGCAAGGAATACACCGAAGTAAAAAACCTTAACGACCAAAATACGGATGTTAAGCAAGAATTAACGGCAGGGGGTGAAACAAATGCCAATATGTAAAGAAAGGGAATACAGAGCTTTAAGTGTTCCCCTAAAAACAGGGAGCGGAAATAAAAGGCTCAACAGCGATTTTTATGTTGAAGGTTACGCAACAACATTTAACCCGTATCTACTCTATGAGTATGACGGAGTAAAATTTTATGAGGAAATCGACAGTAAGGCATTAGATGGGGCAGATACATCAGACGTAATTATGCTTTACAACCATGAGGGAAAAGTCCTTGCGCGGCAGTCTAACCACACTTTAGGTATAGAGCCGGATAGCAAAGGGCTTTTTATATTCGCCGATTTATCGAAAAGTCCGGCGGCGCAAGAGCTTTACGGCGAGATAAACGAGGGCTTAATAACTCAAATGTCATGGGCTTTTACGATAGCGGAACAGAGTTACAACAATGAAACAAGGACGCGAAAAATACTTAAAATTAAGAAGGTGTATGATGTATCAGCCGTAAGCATTCCGGCGAACGGTGATACTGAAATATCAGCC
>CAZEYG010000522.1:0-1766 GCA_964516575.1 uncultured Defluviitaleaceae bacterium | reverse complement strand
CAACAGTATAATAAGCTTTGTGAAGAAGTTCAGAAGGTTAAGATTTATTCTATTTATCAAATGGGGCTTGAATATGTTAAGCTTTACAAAACACTTACATCTAAATCGTTAAATATAAACACTGTTTATTTACTAAATGATAATAATGTATCTTTTAAAAGCGCATCAACCTTTATTCGGGTTGTTAACCCTATTTTAAGAAATGAAATGCTTTTGGAAAACACTGCAATAGCTGTAATAGATGATGTTAATAAAATTATTGACGATGAAGTTATAGCTTCGCAGAAATTTCTTGTTGTTCAAAAGACAAGGATTTCTAGTGAAAATCTATCTAAAATTCAAGATAGCAGAAGTTATACCCTTGTTTATGAAATAGATGACGACATTCTTAGCATAAATAATGAACACCCTGAATGGGATAATTATAAGAAAACACGAGAAAAGGTAGCATTATTGTCGGAGAAGGCAGATGTCTGCCTAACAGCAACGCCTGTTATAGCAGATAAAATAGGTGGAAAGGCAATGGTCATCCCTAATTATTTGGACGAAAAATACTGGTTTAACGATTATCGCCTAAAAACTGATTACAGAATTGCCAACTCAACTGTTAGAGTTTTGTTTTCCGGCACGCCTACCCATGACAATGATTTAAAAATGCTTGAAAATGTTGTGGCGAAGTTAAGAAAAAAAATTCAAAAAGAATTTGGTCTTAATTTGGAGTTTAACATTATAGGCGGCGCAAGTGTTAAATTAGATTGGGCTAAAAATGTTATTGTTTTAGATAAAGATAAGACTTACCCGAATTTTGCGAGCTGGCTTTCAAAAGAAAATGATTACGACATTGCAGTGGCGCCGTTAGCGCTTAACAACGAGCTTAATAAAGGTAAAAGTTACTTGAAATACCTTGAATATTCGGCTATGCAGCTTCCCTGTGTTTACACTGATATCGAACCGTTTAGGGAAGTCATTATTGATGGTGAAAATGGATTTCTTGTAAAGGACAATGATGTTAGTGAATGGGTTGACAAGCTTTTTAAACTGTGCAAGGACGAGAGTTTAAGGAAAAAAATTGCTGAAAATGCGTTTAAGGATGTTACACAAAATCATTTGCTAAAAAGGAATTATTACAAATGGGCTAATGTTTTTAACCGGTTAAATGACCAAGAAATTAAGCCTAAATAAAAAGAAATAAGCGGGTGACCTCAATGAACATAGGTGTAATCGGCATAGGTTATGTTGGCCTCGTGCAGGGTGTCATAATGGCAGAATTCGGCATGAATGTAATTTGTATGGACATATCAACCGAAAAGATTGATATGCTCAGGAAAAACATTTTGCCCATTTACGAGCCGGGGCTTAAAGAGCTGATTGAGAAAAATGTAAAGGCAGGAAGGCTCTCATTCACAACTGATTTTAAGGGAACTGTTGAACAAAGTGAAGTAATATTTATTGCAGTCGGCACGCCGCCGAGCGACGGCGGAAGTGTTGATTTGCAGTATGTGATGAATGTGGCAAACGATATTGGGCGTTTTATAAATGGATATAAAGTAATAGTTGATAAATCAACTGTACCAGTTGGAACCGGTCAAATTGTTAAAAACGTTATACAAAAGGCACTTGAAGAGAGGAACTTAAGCTATTCCTTCGACGTTGTATCAAACCCGGAATTCTTAAGGGAGGGTAAAGCCGTAAGGGATTGCCTTACGCCAGACCGCATTGTTATTGGGTCGGAGAGTGAAAGAGCAACCCAAATTATGAAAAAGGTT
>CAZEYG010000521.1:0-1773 GCA_964516575.1 uncultured Defluviitaleaceae bacterium | reverse complement strand
AATAAATGAAATTATGGCGGCCTTTTTTGTGCTGAATTCGTTCAGGGTCTTAACGCCTACAAATATAAGAAAAATCTGCCAAAGGCCGAATATAGAAATAGCTGAAAAAACGTTGTAACTTAGTGATGTTAGATTACCAGTAGGCGTTAGAACGGCTGCTAATGAAGTAATGTTCAGCGACGTTTGCATGAGGGTTGCTGTTAGATAATATACCACAATACCAATTGAACTGATAATAAGGGTATGAAGGTACATAGAAAAATATTGGTTAAACCGTGCTTTGCCACGGAATATTTTTGTAATCAAAAGAAGAACAATAGTGCCTACAAAGGCTGTTATAACGTAAGTAAATATTACGGAAATAACCGCTATTACAGAAGCCAAGACCCCTATTTGAGCCATTGCCTGCTGGTTTGCTATAGTCAGATAATCGACGCCGTATCTTTCAACATATATAATAGACTGCTCTTCCTGAATTATTTTAGTGAAGGAAGGATACAGCGGTAAGGTAAGCAGTAGTAATAATAAAATAACAAGCAGGGGTGATAAAAATTTAGGGTATTCTCTAATATTCTCCATAAGTGACGTAGGGGAAGTTACAAGAGAGGAAAACCTCTTAAAGAACTTCATGGGCTTAAATTCTTCCTCTATTACTCTGTAGGATTCGTTGCTGTCGGTCTGCAGATTGTTTTGCAGACTTTTGTTTGCGTCTGTTTCGTTATTGTTCATTTCGTTATTCATAGTAAACCTCCTTAAATAATTTATAAAAGTTACTATTTACAGCAATATTTACAGCGATATTTACAGCGCTGTTAAATACTGCCTGCATTTTTCTGTTATTATTCTGCCCCGGGGAGTCCGTTGAATATACCCTAGCTGTATTAAATATGGCTCATAAACATCTTCTATAGTATCCGAGGATTCGTTTATACTGACAGCCAAAGTATCAAGACCTACAGGCCCGCCGCCAAAATTCTCCAGTATAACAAACAGCATTTTTCTATCAACATTATCAAGCCCCATTTTGTCAACCTCCAAAAGGTCAAGAGAGGTTTTGGCTATGTCGTCGGTTACTACTCCGTCGTATTTAACCTGGGCAAAATCACGTACTCGCTTTAAAAGCCTATTGGCTATACGTGGCGTACCTCTTGAGCGCCTTGCTATTTCTTCTGCGCCCGTATCTGTTATTTCTATTCCAAGAACAGACGCCGAGCGTAATACAATCCGCTTAAGCTCCAAAACGTTATAAGGCTCCAGCCTGTGGATAACCCCAAATCTGTCACGGAGGGGCGCTGTTAGAAGCCCTATTCTTGTGGTTGCGCCGATAAGCGTAAAACGGGGTAAATCAAGACGGATGCTTTTTGCCCCGGCGCCTTTGCCGATAATGATGTCCATGCAATAATCCTCCATAGCGGGATAAAGCATTTCCTCAATGACACGGTTCAGTCGGTGGATTTCGTCGATAAAAAGAATATCACCTTCGTTTAAGTCGTTTAATATGGCCGCCATATCACGCTGGTATTCAACAGCCGGGCCTGAGGTGGTTTTTATGCTGGTTTTCATTTCGGCCGCTATTATGTTAGACAATGTTGTTTTTCCAAGCCCCGGCGGGCCGTAAAGCAATACATGATCTAATGATTCCCGGCGCTTTTTCGCCGCCTCAATATAAACCTGCATATTTGCCTTGACGGTTTCCTGGCCTATGTATTGGTCGAAGGAAGATGGCCTTAACTTCGGCTCAATGTCTATATCCTCACTCTTTAAAGAATGGGT
>CAZEYG010000520.1:0-1777 GCA_964516575.1 uncultured Defluviitaleaceae bacterium | reverse complement strand
GATGCCGTTTGCACACGATTATCAAATTTTTCTTTTTTTATAAATTAATGTATGTTATACTAAAATATAGATAATAACTTATAGGGTTTAAAGATTAAAGCATAATGCTAACAGGAGATGACTTAATGAGTAATACTGTAAAATCGGAAATTATAAGCTGGATAAAAACCGTCGTGTTTGCCGTAGTTTTCGCTTTGTTTATAAACAACTTTGTTATGGTTAACGCTTCTGTGCCCACCGGCTCAATGGAAAACACAATTATGCCGGGAGACAGAATAATGGCCTTTCGCTTGGCCTATACATTCGAGTCGCCGAAACGCTTTGATATCGTCGTGTTTAAATTCCCCGACGACGAAAGCACGCTTTACGTTAAGCGGATTATCGGCCTGCCGGGGGAAACGGTTGTTATTAAAGGCGGAAAGGTTTATATCAACGGAAGTGATGAAGCTCTTCCCGACGAATTTATCAAGGACATACCATTTCACGACGACTGTGGGCCTTATGAGGTTCCGGAAGGCCACTATTTTATGCTAGGTGACAACAGAAACAACTCCGCCGATTCGCGTATGTGGCGAAATACTTATTTAAGCGAGGATAAAATACTTGGTGAGGCTGTATTTAAATATTATCCACGGTTTAAAATATTATAGGCACATAAAATAAGAAAAGGAGTGACTATTATGGCACATATTACAAAGGACACAATAATCGGCGACATTCTTGCTGTCGACAAAGGCACAGCGCCGTTCCTTTTGGAAGCAGGTATGCATTGTCTCGGTTGCCCGTCGGCGCAAGGAGAAACTCTTGAAGAGGCCGGGGCTGTTCATGGAATCGACGTAACAAAAATTGTAAATAATATTAATGCTTATTTGGATAGTGTGGGCAAGGGCTGATAAAAAGAGAAAAAGCGGTTTAGGCAAAGGGGATTAACCTTACCTGAACCGCTTTTTATAATATTCTTTATGGTGTTTCTTCTTAAATATTTACAAATATAATTTGGTGAGTAATTCCGGCATTTATACTATCAGATTATTATGTACCCGTCCCTGTAAAAAGGCACGATGTTTATTATTGAATCCATTAGGCAATATTCAATATCCTCTCTGTAGCCACTTTCTTTTAGCTTATTATAATGAGCGGCATCCTTCATAAGAATATTCATATCCTTGCAGCTTGTTCTGTAAAAATCCATCAAAAACCTTGAGGCATCTGTTAAATCAACCTTTCGCTCCCGCTCCAAATAGTCGATAAAAACTCCGGCGCAAAGGCAGTCGTCCGTTGAGAAAAGGCCTTTTGTTCCGGCGCATACAAGAACAATATCCTTGTTTTCCATAAGCAGCCGGCGGCATACCGCCTTGTAGTTAATAAGCGCCCCGATGTAAAGGCAGTCGGCGTCCTTGGCGTTTTCAATAGCTTTTGTGCCGTTAGAGGTTGTAAGCACAACTTCCTTCCCGAAAACCACGTCTTTAGTATATTCCAAAGGCGAGTTACCGCAGTCGAAGCCGTGGATTTTATTTGCGTTTCGTTCGCCGCCGGTTATTTTAGGCGCTCCCCCTGATTTGGCATATTCTAAAACTTCTTCTATCGTTTTAAAGGTTACAACTTTTTTTGCCCCGTTGTTAAGAGCAGTTACAATTACGGAGGTTGCCCGCAAAACGTCTATAACAACGGCGTTTTTGTGCAAAACGTTATCAATGCTGCATTCGGTGCCTGTAAATATCACATCTATCTTCATAGCAACACCCTCCCTTATTTAGCTCCCTTAATTAGCGCCTAA
>CAZEYG010000519.1:0-1789 GCA_964516575.1 uncultured Defluviitaleaceae bacterium | reverse complement strand
TTTTGGTTATTTTTGGCATTTGTTTTGTTATAATGTCGCCGTTGCCGATAATTTCATAATCCAGTAATGTGGAATTTAGCTTTTCTGTCACCGACTTAATATCCTTACTAACAAAATCATGAAGCTCTAAGTAATCAATATCCTCAAAGTATAAATCGTCGGCTTCCGATAAGTCACCGCTTGGTTTTATACCTTTGTAGGTTATAATCCTTAAAAGCAGCTCTCTAACCATAGGGGCGGCTGTTGTTGAACCTTGCATGTATTCCTTGTATTCCTTTGGCTTATGGATTAAGCACAACGCTATATACTCCGGGTTCTCTACCGTCAGATAACCTATAAATGAAATGGTATGGTCGTCACTGCCACGAACGCCTTGTTCGCCGGTTCCTGTTTTACCGCCGATGTTATAACCTTGAATAATAGCCTTTTTACCTGTACCACCTTCTGATACTACCTTTTGGAGCTGTTGGCGCATAAAAGCCGATGTTTTTTCAGAAATAACCTTTCTTGTAACAACACCGCCGTTTTCCCTAATAACTCTGTTGTCCTTGTCAATAACCTGTGCCACTACATACGGCTGAACCAGCTTTCCGCCGTTTATTACCGCTGAAAAAGCCGTAATCGCCTGAATCGGCGTGCAGTTAAAACCTTGACCCATACCGCCGGTTGCAAGCTCCGAAGCATTCAGATTGTAATAAGGGTGCAGATAGTCTTCAACGGATATTTCACCCAGCAAGTCTATGCCGGTTTTTTCGCCGAACCCAAAATCATGCTGATATTTATAATACACGTCTCTGCCCATTTCAAGTGCAAGCTCCATCATTGCAACGTTACATGAGGCGGCAATAGCGTCCATTAGCTTGATGTTTCCGTGGCCATATTCCAGCCAGCAGCCTATTTCCTTGCCGTTTACTTCCTTCCCCCCGCCGCAAAAATATGAAACCTCCGGTGTAACAATACCTTCCTCCAACGCAGCTGCCACAAGTATCGGCTTATAGATTGAACCCGGCTCAAAGCTGCTGGATACGTTGAAGTTTTTCCAAATGGAAAATAACCTGTCCATTTTTTCGTTTTCATTAAGGCTTTCTATTTCAGCTATTAGCGCTTCATTACCTAAATAACTAAGGTTAGTTGGATCATTGCCGTTAAACGGCGGATAAGAAGCCATTGCCAAAACTTCGCCGGTCTGCGGGTTCATTACAATAACACAAGCGTTTTCCGGCTCATATTCCTGCCCTGCTTTAAAGACAATCTCCTCTGCAATCTGCTGTATGGTTAAATCTATTGTTGTTACTAGGGAATTACCGTCTTTTGCTTCTACCTGTGAGCTAACGACATTACTCATTGAATCATACATCTTAAAACTTCTGCCCGGCGTGCCTGTCATTTCCCTGTTGTACTGGTTTTCAAGACCCCAATAACCGTCGCCTCTTTTAAAACCTAAAACACTTGAGGCTAAAGTATTAAAGGTATAGATTCTGCTTGAATCCTCCTCCAGATATACACATTGTGCCCCACTTTCCTTCAAAGCGGTTGCCTTTTCTTCGGGCACCTTTTTCGCTATAGTCACATAGTTCCTGTCGTTAACCGGCTTGCCTGTGGCTGGGTCAATTTTTAAATATTCGCGCAGCTCATCTATAGGTATATCAATATATTGGTTAATTTTACTTATTGTATCTTCTATTATTTCTCTCAGCCATAAAAACCAACACCGCCGTCTATGCAAGCCACCAAAAGTTTGATGCACAAGAAACGAAAAGCAAGTTTTTTGAAATATCTCATGAAATAT
>CAZEYG010000518.1:0-1795 GCA_964516575.1 uncultured Defluviitaleaceae bacterium | reverse complement strand
ACACCATTTCAATATCTCGCCTAGAAATTGTGCAGCCTAAGGGATACACAGGTGCTGATGATACGCGCTCAGCGGCAGTGATAACATTATTGCTTGCAAAAAGGTGCGCTCATTACGAAATTATTAATCTGCTGGGGAGTTCACCCGGCTTGATTACTATTGAAGATGTTGAAGCAGTATGATGCTAAAATCAAACGGCATCAATATAGGGACTTGACTTTTTAAAACAAAGTTTTCAAGCACGTCAAAAAAACTTAGTTGTCGACAATCTGACCACTGATTTAATCAGTGGTTATTTCTATTACGATGGCAATCCTATGTTTGGCTTATAATTTTCGAGCCAAAAATCAGCGGCTTTAGGCTGTTTTATGAGAATAAAATTATTTATGCTAAACGGAATTGATATATAGAAACCTTCTCATCTAAACCTCAAATAGAATGATAACAAATGGTTAAATCTATGTTTTGCGGATGATCGCCGAAACTGCTGCCAAACAGATTTAAGCCACCCACATTTTTTGCGTTTCTTGGAATATGCACCTTAAAGGAAAGATAATCCTGCTGTTGCACTCGCAAGTTAGAAATATTAACGTTGGAAACAGATTGCTCATTAACAAAGGTTCCTTCTTCGCTTACCCTTATCTTGTATAAATCTCCGTACTGGGTGTAACGGTTGCTCCACCAGGAAGGATTCAGCAGACCACGGCGGTCGCCGTAGTCACCGGGCAGTGTAATAGCGGCGCACACTACGCCGTTAAGCTCGATTGAAAGATCGGAAGGCCAGTTCATGTTGTAACCGGGCGCCTCAGAGCAAATCTCAATGCTAAGCTCTAGGCTTTCGACTGTATATTTCCGAAAGATTAAGCTTGGGAAGCGGTATTCAATCCAGCCGCTAAAAAACCATAGGATCTGAGCTTTGGTTCGTTCAGGATCGTAAAAGGAATAGACCGTGTCTGAAATTCCAATAAAATCCTTGTCGGAGGCTATGCCGCAAGGTGGGGAGATGTCGAAAGCGAAATAGTTACCGATGGGCATGGAATATGATGTCGTTTGCTTTCGGGCATGGTTTAGGGTTGCGAATATTTCAATATGCACACTATCTACCTTAATAGAGCAGATTTTCTGCGAGCCTCTTATACCTGGTATGCAGCTGATTAGCAAAAGCCCGGCTTCGTCGAGGATATTGATGTGCATGGCTACAGAAGAAATGGGCAGGTTAAGTTGTGCGGCAATTTCACTGAGGTTCATCGGACGCTCCATCAAAATATTCAAAATCGCAACCCGAGTTTCCGAGGCAAACGCCTTGCCAATCTTCACCAGCTCACCGATATTTTGAGCATCATAAAAGAGTTCAGCCTTCAAGCCAACACATCCTTTTTCACTGTGATTTTATGTCGTTTCATTATTATATCGAATTTGTAACGAAATATCAACCGCAAAGCAAGGCTGTGCACGACAAGTGAATGAAGAGTTTGTCGTGTCGTAAAAGATTAGAATTAATAGAAACTAATGGAAACTAATAGAAACTAATAGACATCTTCTGAAACCCTATGCCGCCGCCTTTGCGGATAATTTTTCCCAATGTGTCATCAGCGGCTCTCCAGAGTCTCCCCAAAAGTCTGCTTTTTGGGATTGGTTTGCATATATTCTGTTGAATATGCCGTTTTAGCACTTTTTGCAAGCGAAAAGCCGCCCATTTGGGGCGTCCGGCTTTATTGCCGGTTATGCATCAAATGTCGTGAAGGCTGTGATTTGATTATAACAATGTTGTGATAATATTGTAACAAAAGCATTA
>CAZEYG010000517.1:0-1796 GCA_964516575.1 uncultured Defluviitaleaceae bacterium | reverse complement strand
CCGAATCTTTAGCCTGCGGTTGTCCCGGCACACATTCTATGTTCTTAAAGCGAGAAAATCGGTGTGAATCTGCAACTGAAGAATCTGTATCGGTGGAAACTCATCTTACCCAATGGCCTGTGCAAATTAAACTCGTGCCTGTAAATGCACAGTACTTTGACAATGCTAATTTACTTGTAGCCGCCGACTGTACCGCCTTTGCTTACGGCAATTTCCATTTGGAGTATATGAAAAACAGAATAACTATAATCGGTTGTCCCAAGTTAGACGATGGCGATTATTCGGAAAAGCTGACCGCTATTCTTACTCTGAATAACATCAAGTCTGTAACGGTTGTCCGAATGGAAGTGCCTTGCTGCGGCGGCATTGAAAACGCTGTAAAAACCGCACTCAAAAACTGCGGTAAACTCATTCCGTGGCAGGTTGTAACCATATCAACAGACGGCAGAATAGCTGACTAGGCGGTGAGCATGTGGATATTTTCACGATAGGTTTTTTAGTGCTTGGCGCCATCCTTTTTATCATATCGATGATAAAGGACAAAAAGAAAACCTTTGCTTCAATGAAAAAAAGCAAAGGGATGATGGGCAGTATGATGAGCGAAATAATCGCCATCATATTTCTAATCGGTCTACTGCTCACGTTTATACCGCCCGAAACAATCAAGAGCTTGCTTGGCTCATCAAACACTTTTTTGTCAACGATTATTAGTGCATTGGTGGGTGCAATCACGCTAATCCCTGCGTTCGTTGCATTTCCTCTTGTTGGCTCGCTCATCAGTTACGGTGCAAGCATAATCCCTGCTGTGGCTTTTCTCACAACACTCACAATGGTTGGGGTCGTAACCTTTCCGCTTGAGAAGAAAGAATTTGGGCTGAAATTTGCAGTGGTCAGAAATGCGCTCAGCTTCGGTCTTGCCGTGTTGATTGCGCTGACTATGGGGGTGGTGTTATGAGTATGGTCAAGGTGTTAAAGAAGAATAAGTTACTTGTAATTGTCGCACTTGCCTATATTATCATATCTGTAATCGCTCCCGACAAAGGGCTTGGCGCAATCAAGAATAGCGGATATTATCTGTTTGAAATGCTTACCGTTATGCCTGTAGTATTTTTACTTACAGTGTTTATTGATGCTTGGATTCCGCAAGATATGATTGTCAGGCGGCTTGGTGAAAAGTCGGGTGTGTTTGGTGGTGTTTTTTCACTACTACTCGGCAGTCTTTCGGCGGGCCCGATTTACGCAGCTTTCCCAATATGCAAACTGTTACTCAAAAAAGGTGCAAGCATCGGAAACATCATCATTATACTTAGCTCATGGGCAGTTATCAAAGTACCCATGCTTGCCAACGAAGCCAAATTCCTCGGTGTAAAGTTTATGGCGGTGCGGTGGGTATTGACGGTAGCGGCCATATTTATCATGGCTTGGCTATCCTCTCATGTCATTAAGAAAAAGGATGTGCCAAGTGAGGAAATTGCCGAGAACAAAGCTCCGCTATTTGTTAAAGCCGATTACTGCATCGGGTGCGGACTGTGTGCAAGAGCATTACCGCAGTATTTTGAAATGGTTGATAAAAAGGCGGTAGTTAAGGATACAACCGTTTTAGAAAGGGACATTGGAACAATCGACAGTGTTTGTAATAAATGCCCTGCCAAGTCGATTGAGTATGGGACATGATAAAAAAAACGCAGGGCTGACAGTGAAAGCTATCAGCTCTGCGGGTTTTTTATTGCCTTATCATTTGAATAATGTATTTAGCACAATCTCTCGCTCCATTTTCGGTAGCGATATTTACTCCA
>CAZEYG010000516.1:0-1796 GCA_964516575.1 uncultured Defluviitaleaceae bacterium | reverse complement strand
AGCCGAAAAAATGCGTTTTGAATCAAACCTATTTCAATAGAACTGTTGATAGAACTGTTGATATAATTGTTTGGTAGAGCGGAGGAAAAATGGAAACTTTAAAAATATTGGGGATTAACGGAAGTTGTAAAAAGGGCGCTACTCTTAAGGCTTTAAACATTTTACTATCGGCGGCTGATTCTACCGGTAATGTTGAAACAAGTTTAATTGATTTATCTGGGAAAAAGATAAACAGTTGTATCCATTGTAATAAATGTATAAACGAAGGTTTGGAAACATGCCCTGTTTTTAAGGACGATTTTGCAGACGATTTTTTTAGGCTGTATAAGCAATGTGATGCGCTGGTTTTTGCTTCTCCTGTTTATAATATGAATTGCACGGGTTTACTTCAAGACTTTATAAGCAGGTTAAGGCCTATCGGAAAATATTCACGCACAGGTGTCTTTGGTATGCGTATAGGTACTTCAATTGCAGTCGGCGGAAGGCGTAACGGCGGGCAAGACTTTACAATAACCGCTTTAAACAACATGCTTTTATCCCTTGGGGCTAATGTAATAGGCGGCGGAGTTCATTTTTATAACGGCCCGGCTGTTTGGTCTAAA
The DNA here is from genome assembly GCA_964516575.1 of uncultured Defluviitaleaceae bacterium. GTDB lineage: Bacteria > Bacillota > Clostridia > Lachnospirales > WRBF01 > CAZEYG01. The sequence goes on along the minus strand of CAZEYG010000516.1, from coordinate 1,194 downwards.
AACCAAAAGGACTTTACAGACGAAATAGGGTTGCATGAATTAACTGTTTGCGGCAGAAAACTTGCTTATGTCGGAAAGGTTATAAAAACCGGGTTAACATGCTTAGCAACAGAAATAAGTATTAGCAACAGAATAGGTTATACATGTGAGGAAGATGTTTTAAACGGTTTAAAGTTTTTAGGTTTATAGAAGTTGCTTATAAAAGATTGTTATACAGTTTTTTGGAGATGAGTTTATGAACGAGCTGCTTAAAAAAAATGTAATAGACTATATAGACAGAAATAAAAGTAAGTTTATATCTGTTGGACGTAAGTTATATAGTATGCCGGAGCTTGCTTACAGAGAATATAATACAAGCAAGTTTTTAGCTGACAGCTTAAGGGCTTTAGGTGTTAATGACATAAAAAACCTGGCTGTAACAGGTGTTGCGGCTAGGTTAAGGCTTAACAATAACGACAGCGGCAAAGCTGTAGGTATAATAAGCGAGCTTGACGCTCTTTATACTCCAACTCATGTGGATTGCGACAAAAAAACAGGCGCCGCCCATACATGCGGTCATCATATGCAGTCGGCTGTTATGATTAACGTGTGTGATATTTTAATTAACAGCAAAGCAATAAATCATCTGAACGGCGATGTATGTTTCTTTGGCTGCCCAGCAGAGGAAGGCACGCCGGAGGATATTTTTGATGAGCTTACTAAGGGTAAGCTGATTGAAAAACGCAGCGGAAAGCAGGAGATGCTTAGGCTAGGTGCTTTTGATAAGGTTGATATGCTTCTTTCTACTCATGCACTTATTAATGACGACAGCGTAACCGAAAAAGCTCTTTTATCAGCTGGCTGCAACGGCTTTAGTACCCTTATCTTTACATTTATAGGCAAAGCGGCGCACCCCTCTATGAACCCGGCTAAGGGGATAAATGCCCTTAACGCCGCCGTTCTTGCGATTGTGGCAATACAGGCGGTTAAGGAATCATTTCCTCTTGACGACTTCTGCAACACAATAATTTCGCTTAAAGAGGTTGTAGAAGCTCCCGGCGCCATACCGGAAAAATCAATACTGCAAGTCATAGTAAAAAGCAGAACAGAAAAGGTTTTAACAATGCTTGAGGAAAAGGTAATAAAAGCTGCCCAGGGCGCAGCGTTAAGTATTGGTTGTGACATCGTTATGGAAAAAACAGAGGGTTATAAATC
>CAZEYG010000515.1:0-1828 GCA_964516575.1 uncultured Defluviitaleaceae bacterium | reverse complement strand
CCTTTTCGGCCAATAAGCGGATGAAGGTTTCCTTGTTCATGGCGGCTTGAACAGCATCATCCACCGCCACCATAGTTTCAAGCATCCAGCTTTTGTATTCGCCCTTCACGGCCTTTTCGATGGAGTGATACGCCGCCATGTTCCATGAAGTGATCTCTCTGTTCCTTCGCAGATGGTTTTTCCGTGCTCACGCAGTATGGCATCGGACAAATCCTTCATTTGCTGCAATTGATTATTTGAGTAGTTGAACTTCCGTCCATGCTCGTAGCTGACCGAATTGACGATTATATGCGTGTGGGCGTGGCACCTGTCGCGGTGAGTGGCAAAACAAACCTCATACCCACGAAACAGGGGGCAGCGTTCCACCAACTCACGGGCGATTTGGTGGGCCTCGTCCAGCGTGATTTCTTCGTCCTTGGGAAAGCTCTGAATGAAGTGCTTGTACTGCCTGCCGCCCGTTTTGCCCCATGCGTGTTTGGTGTCCTTCATATCATCCAGCGCGGTTCTTGGAGCGCAGTTAAATCCGCCGATCCAGCGTTCCTCCGTTTTTTTATGCTGTGTGATATAATTCAGTGCATGCCCCAGACTGGCGCGTGAGTTTACCGCCTTTATTATTGCCATTGCTGCCGCACCTCCCGCAATTCTGCATATAGCCTGTCTAGCACCTCAGAGCAGTCATAGATCAGCCCCATATTGACCTTGTGGGCAATTTGATTAAGGTTGTTCCCGATGGGCGCTAACGCCTTCACGACATCCAGCCCGCCTTCCTTAACAATGATTTCCTTGCCCAAGATGCTGCGAAGCAAAAACTCCCGTAAGCTCAATCCCGACTTTGAAACCTTCCGTTGGATGAGCGCCAATTCTTTGTCGTTAACCCTTATTCCAATGTTATGATTCCTGCTTCTGTTTGCCGTAAAACCACCTCCGTTTCGGCATGAGATAAATGGGGGTCAAGGGGGCATTAGCCCCTTTGCAAGCGTCCGGGTGGCGTGCCGCTTGGGGAGCTTGCCAAACGCGGTATAACGCTGTTTTTACAGCGTTTGTGTTACTACATTTGAGCATTTTGTTATGTATAAGATTGCGAAAGGGGGTAGCCCTGAGCAGGTGAATATTGAGCTCAAGCCATACTTAGGCCAGCTTCTGCCTGTAAACCCGTATATATACTGGGTCGGCGCTGAGTTAGGCGACTTTTTGCTTGAGTCTATCACCGATCCGGCAGCAACTTACGAAGCATTTAAAGAGAAATAATCCTCCGCGCTATGTTGTAAGGGACATCGCACGTTACGAGTAGGTGGAAAAAGCGGCGCGACAAATGTTTTCGTTGATCACAAACCATGCGTTTACTGATAGGAATAAGCGCATTGGTACTTTTGCGTTTTTAGTTTTGCTTGATATGAATAGAATTATCATAAAATATACTCCACAGGAGCTTATTGATCTGGCGTTAGGCACTTCCTGAGGCCGGATAGATGCTACTAAGATCTATTCATGGATAGAGGAGCATAAACGCTGTAATTTACGCCTGCTATCCAAGTGGCGGTCAGCACGAAGAATCCATAGAAGCCCCGCTTCGCTTGAAGGGTATGCCGAATACTATTCTGTGGAGCTTTAAGAGAAGGTCACGCGCGGCATGAAGGAAAATTCGCTCAAGGGCAAGCACAACGGCAGTATGCTGCCTATAGGATATGTGGGGGATGGAGTGTACGCCTTTTGTAACAAAAAAAATTCACAGACGCGGGAAAATAGCATGGCGGAATTTACACGGCGGACGGTTCGGGAGGTGGCCTTTGCAAACTGTACCGATACCGATGCTTTTTATGCTAGCGTG
>CAZEYG010000514.1:0-1828 GCA_964516575.1 uncultured Defluviitaleaceae bacterium | reverse complement strand
CTCAAACTCCCGCAAGGGAACCAGTCCCCTTGACCCCCTTCTTGAAAACGGCTTGAAAAGCCGTTTTCAGTGAAAGTTTTTGAAGGGGTTTGGGGAAGCTTTTTTCAAAAAGTTTCCCCAAGAAAAGGTTTTTTGACAGGCTGGGGGCTGTGATCTAAAATACTCAGCCCTCTTTAATAATCTACGCCTTTGCCCAACGTTTAAATTTAGGGAATTGCTCATTCATTTGTTCAATGGCCTGTTCCTTAGTCATAGGAATGCCCCATTCCTCAATATGTTCCGCGCAGTAAGCAATCATTTGCTCCATTGTCAATTCCTCTATAAAGTCTCCGTCTTTGAAGCAATAAACACAGTAGTCCGTATTTTTGCTGCCGTCCTTGTTCGATCCGAAATGCTCGTCCTGCTCCATTGGCATACCACAGCTTTGGCAAATTGTCATGTTAAATCAACCTCTCTATTAATTATAATTATTTAAAGCTCGCTTGCCGGCTTTCCGCTCGCTTTGAACAATTACATAATAGCACTGTGCTTTGACAACACCATGTCATATTTTAATAACTTTTATGAAAATCTAAATTCTCTTTTAGCCGCTCCAAAAACATCTGCTTTATATGCTCAGGTTCTAATATTTGAACAGAAGTTCCGAACGATACTATATAGCTAAAAACCCAGTCTTCATCCGGGAAGATTGCCTCAATCGTAATGCTTTCGTCGTCTTCCTCTATTATGGACTCCAAATCAAGCTCATCAAATACCCTGCCCCATGCAGTTCGGAAAAATTTAAGGGTAATCGTCGAAATAGGGCCAATATCCATGAAGAAGTTTTCGTCGGGCTTTTTGTCCGGCAGCTCCCGATTGAACGTATGCTCTGTTACCTCAACATTCCGCATACGTATTATTTTAAACGTCCTTAAATCATGCTTGTCCAAGCAATATGCCCTTAAATACCAAGCCCTTTCCTTAAAATAAACTTGAAGCGGCTCGGCAATACGCATTGATCTGTCCTTGCCCGGCGCATAATAATCGAATGATATTATCCTTTTAGATAATATGGCACTCTTCAGAACGTTGAACTTCTCCTTTTCTTCCGCACCGCTTCCCCAATATGAAAAGTCTATGTCAATCCAGTTGGCTACGCTTTTGTTGAATACCGTTCCAAGCTTGTTTAGTATGGAATCCGCCTCGGGCATACTAAGTGCGCTCAACCCTTTCAGCGCGGACAAAATTTCGTTTTGTTCATTTTCCGTAAGCATTGACTTATTGAGGACAAAGTTGTCTAAAAGGCTTATTCCTCCGCCCTTTCCCTTTATCATATAAACGGGTATGCCTGCTCCGCTTAACGTTTCAACGTCTCTATAAATAGTCCTAACAGATACGCCGAAATGCTCTGCCATCTGTTTGGCAGTTACCGTTTTTTGGCTCAACAGGATGTAAACTATTTCAAACAATCTGCTTATTTGCATATTATCAATCACCTTTTTTGATTGTACCATATCTATTTAAATAATACAAATACGATTTGACTCTGTAAAAAACACTGCAATCTTTTGAAAAAGATTGATCAAAACTTTATAATTTTGCGTCTTCAGCTATCAAGGCAATGGAAATAACAACCTTATTTAGAAATGGCTCTAAGAGCTATTTCTAGGAATGTTTTTGAAGGTTTAGGGAACACTTTTAATTTGTTTCCTCAAAAAAGGTTTTTGACAGTCAAAAGGACGGCTTTCGCCGCCCTAATTGATTTTTTTAATGCTCACAGTAGGTTCATTAAAGGTTAAAGGTTTGGTTAGTTAACACTGTAAAGTATTTCAGCGTACGTAGGCAGTGT
>CAZEYG010000513.1:622-1830 GCA_964516575.1 uncultured Defluviitaleaceae bacterium | reverse complement strand
ATTCTCAAGCTCAGTAATATTTTGAAGCTCATTTAAATTGTTTTCGATAATAACGCTGGTTTTTTCCTTTGAAAGACCCAGCATATCCGAAAGATTAGCGGCCTGATCCTTTAAAATACTTATTAAATCGTCTATTAACCCTGCCACAAAAACACCTGCCTTATCTTTTGCATGAAAAAAGCTGTTAAAAAACCACAAGCGAAAACAAGCCTGTAAAACTATTTCAGGCCGTTTTCAATAATAGCTGAAGCCAGCTCCTCAGAAGAAACTCTGTAGCTGCCGTTTTCAAGCCTTTCCTTAATAAGGGCTACTTTGTCCTCTCTGACGTCGGGGGTTTTAGTTAAAGCCCTCATAACAGACTGAAAATCCTTACCCTCTTTAGAAACGTCAAACAAATCGTTTGTTTTCTTTTTTTCGTTATTAATAGCTTTGTTGTTTTGGGAGGGTTTTTCGGAAGCATAGCTGTCGTATAACTTAATCATGCTGGTTATTCTTAAGTCCATTTCACTCACCTGCCTTTTGATTACTACCGTTAACGTAATCTTAACGATAAAGCGATATATAAAAAGGTTATAATCCGTTATAAACAAATCTCCTATATTTCTATATCGGCACAAGTTATTTAATATATTATACTAAATTTTCTTCTTTATCGTTAATAATAGAAGTAATAGCAAGGGTCAGCGAATAAATCTCTCCGGCTCCGGCTTCAAAAAGAGTTTTAGAAACCTCATTAATCGTTGAGCCTGTAGTATAAATATCATCTATTATCAAAATATTTTTGTTTAAAACGGCGGTTTTGTTAATAACTGTAAAAGCGCCGATTAGGTTGTTTTGCCGTTCGTCTCTATGAAGATTACTTTGAGCCTGGGTTTTTCTGGCTTTTGCCAAAAGCTTAGGGTAATACTCTATATGGCTCATGTCAGAAATTTCCTTAGCTAAAATTTCTGACTGGTTAAAACCTCTTTTCAGCTTTTTTGAAAAATGCAGCGGTACAGGCACAATATAATCAATATGCCCTTGACGTAAACAATCCGAATCTAATGAACCCAAAAACCCCTCCGCCCCATCAAAAAAAAGGCGGCCTACTAGCTGCCCAAGCTTCTTTCCGTTTTGTGGGTTTTCGTTAAATTTAAATCTATGTATAGCGTCCTTCATCGCATCGTCATAAATAAAACCAACAAAGTTCCGTTTAAAATAAAAAGTCC
>CAZEYG010000513.1:0-612 GCA_964516575.1 uncultured Defluviitaleaceae bacterium | reverse complement strand
CTACCCCTGCAAAGGTCACAAAAGCAACCCGGCTCATACCCGTCGCCAATCGGCCTGCCACACCTAGCGCAAACCCTTCCTGATATAACAGAAACCTTCTTACGGCAATCCTTACAAAAAGCAGAGCTTTCATTAACAGCCGTAACACAACCGCAAACAATACACCTAGGCGGGAAAACCCAGTCCAATAAAACACTCAAAACACTTTTAAGTATATTAAGCATAATAACCATAAAAGCCACTTCACTTTCCCGCAGGGCCAGCTTTTAAACTACAGTATTACTTATAAAAATAGCGCCGTCCTAAGAAGTTATAAGTCGGAAGTGCCGCTTTTGTCCGTATACCCTAGAAGCTCTGTAATGTGCACGCCTAAAACGTCCGCAATGGCGCAAATTTCAATATCAGTTACAAATCTTTCCCCATTTTCTATACGCCGGATTACGTGGTTATCTAGGTCGTAACCGATAACCTGTAACTTAACGGCAAGTTTTCTTTGGGATAGCTTTTGCTGCCTTCTTAGCTTAGACAAGTTTTTCCCGCAAATGTTGTTTGTTCCGTCCCTTGATTTTAGCTTGAACATAAAAGAAGTACCCCAATGTAAAAATATTTTTC
>CAZEYG010000512.1:0-1832 GCA_964516575.1 uncultured Defluviitaleaceae bacterium | reverse complement strand
AAGAAACCTTTTGTAAGCTCTAATGCGCCGGCTGCTATAGGCCCGTATTCCCATGGGTATATCATAGACAAGCAAATATATCTTTCCGGACAGCTTGCTCTTGACGTCGAAACAGGCGCTTTAATAGACGGAGACGTTGCCGCTCAAACCGAGAAGGCTATGTTAAACGCAAAAACGATATTAGAAGATGCCGGTTATAGCCTTAATGATGTTGTTAAGACTACGATATTTATTAAGAATATGAACGACTTTGGAGTTATTAACGGAGTTTACGCTAAATTTTTTACAGAAAATCTGCCGGCTCGTTCAGTTGTTGAGGTAGCAAGGCTTCCAAAGGACGCTTTGGTGGAAATAGAGGTTATAGCTTTTAAGGAATAGTTTAAAAACAACCCTGCTCTTTAATTGAGCAGGGTTGTTCAGATTGTTAAACAAGCAATAGCCTTTTATCTTTCAATAATATAATACTAGGGTAGCACTCAAGTACTTCTTTAATAATAGAATTAGTACATTTACAACAATAGAATTGCCAGCTTGCTGATACATTTGAGTGTCAGAAACTAATATTTCAAAGCTGTCGCAAAAGCCCATTCCTAAGACACTCCCTCGGTGTTAATTTTCTAATCCTGCCAAGTGCTGTTACATAATTATCGTCACCGGATACTCCTTTTCTATTAAGGTAATATCTTCCCGAAGTATTATCTACTAAAAAATCTTTCATAAACTTTGATAATTCTTGTTTTTGTGGTTCATCAAAATCTTTTGACAACTTTAGGTCATTTACCATCCAAACGGCTTAACAAAAGAGGATAAGGAAGCACAAAAGGCTGAAAACATCATTGTGCTTTAGCGTGAAATATTTTATGTGTGTTTACAACACTCCTCTAACCTTGATAATCTCAACATTATTTTGTTCAATCCTTTTCAGCTCGTTTTCATCTGCAGCATCATCTGTAATCAATGTATCGATATCTCCTAGTGTGCCTGATACAAAGTTGCCAACCAATCCTATTTTTGAGCGATCAGCAAGCACAAATCTTTTGCCTGTTACCCTTGTCAGCATCAGCCTGTTAATAGCCGACTCGGGTAGCACAGCTGTCGTCATTCCTTGCGCAGAGGAGAGACCGCTACAGCCTAAAAAGCATTTATTCGCAGTGACATTCATAATGGTGTTAATTGCAAATTCGCCCACCATTGCTTCCTTTGGAGAACGCAATTCGCCGCCTGTGAGCACAATGAGGATATTTTCCATCGTGTCACAAAATATCGCCTTTCCGTTATTTGTAATAACCGTTACCAGCTTTGCTGTGATATATTTGAGCATTAAAAGAGAGGTTGAGCTAGTGTTGATAAAGATGGTATCACCATCGGAGACAAAATCTGCCGCTCTTTTTGCAATTGCGTGCTTTTGCAACAACGATGTTGCAGCAGTGTTCTCAATGTTTGGATTCTTTTCCGAAAAATATGCTCCACCAAAATACCTTTCCACAAGACCCTGCGCAGAAAGCTGTTCAAGATCGCGACGAATGGTAAGATTGGAAATGTTGAATTCCTTTGCCAAAAAATCAACGGACACAGATCCGTGTTTTTCAAGATAGTTGAGTATCTTCTGCCGCCTTGTTTCAATAACACTCCTGCTGCTTTTCAACACAATGCCCCCTAAAAAATGGTTTTTAGTTATGGGTGTACTTTCATGAATATATTATATCAATCAATAATACGTTTGTAAACAGTGCTAAACGAATAATTTTATGAACGTTTATTCAAAATTTTCGGCTAGTCATTGTAATATTATACAAAAATAATCTAAAATTATATAATTGTATTGACAATGA
>CAZEYG010000511.1:0-1836 GCA_964516575.1 uncultured Defluviitaleaceae bacterium | reverse complement strand
GCCCAATCAATAGCCCGATTTGTTGATACGATGGTTGTTATCGGAGACAAAAGCAGCGCCAATTCCCAAAAGCTATACGAAATTTGTAAAAACACATGCATAAATACAATTTTTATTCAAACAATTGACGATTTAGTGTTGAATAATTTAAATATTAATGGTAAAATTGGAATAACTGCCGGTGCGTCCACTCCACCGGAAACGATAAAGGGGGCAATTATTACTATGAGTGAGCTAGAAAAACCTATCAACGAGCAGTCCGGCGGATCACAAACCTTTCAGGAAATGCTAGACGAATCCTTCGTCTCTTTGCATACAGGTGATGTTGTAAAAGGTACTGTTATCCAGGTTGTTAACGGTGAAGTATCTGTAAATTTAGGCTATAAGTCCGACGGTGTTATTCCAAAATCAGAGTTTTCAGAGGATCAGTCCGTTGAACCTGCCGACCATGTAAAACCCGGCGACGAAATTGAAGTTTTTGTCGTAAGAGTAAACGACGGCGATGGTAACGTGGTACTTTCGCGTAAAAAGATTGAAGCCAACAAAAGCATGAATGACCTTGAGGTAGCTTTTAATGAAAAAACGGTTATGCCCGGAAAAATAATTGAAATTGTAAAGGGCGGCCTTATTGCGCTTATAAACAGCGTCAGAGTGTTTGTTCCTTCCTCTCAAATTTCCAACAGATTTGTTGAAGATTTGTCACAATTTAAAGGTAAGGAATTTAATTTTAATATTATCGAGTTTGACAGAAGTAAACGCCGTATTGTTGGAGGCAGGAAAAACCTTGCCACTATAGAGCAAAACGAAAATAAAGAAAGAGTATTTTCTTCTTTAGAAGTTGGTCAAACAGTTGAGGGTATTGTTTCCCGAATTGTTGATTTTGGCGCTTTTGTTGATATCGGCGGCGTTGACGGGCTTATACACATATCCGAGCTTTCATGGGGCCGGGTTGCAAAAGTCCGTGATGTGCTTAAAGAAGGCGACAAGGTAAAAGCCACAGTCCTTTCTTTAGATAAAGAAAAAAGCAAAATATCATTATCTCTGCGTAATGTTGAAACAGACCCATGGAAAACAGTTTCAGAGGACTACCCTATCGGCGAAATAGTTCAAGGTAAAGTTGTTAGAATGGTTCCCTTCGGCGCTTTTGTAGAATTAAGAGAAGGTCTTGACGGGCTTATTCACATTTCCCAAATTGCAGATTTCCATGTTGAAAAACCAGAGGATGTTTTGAAAATTGGACAAACCGTTGACGTTAAAGTTATCGGCATAGACTCGGAGGCTAAAAAAATCAGCCTTTCCAAAAAAGCCGCCGAAGCTAAAAAAGCTCCTGAGGTTAAAGCCGAGGATGAAGCTGGCGAAAGCCCTGCTGGCGCAGAAACCGAAGGCTTAAAAGAAGAAGCTGATGAAAAGACAGAGGTTGTTAACGAAACCGCTGCAGAAGCCATTAACGAAACTACTGATGAAACAATTGACGAAAAGTCAGAGTAATAGAGTAATATAGAAGTAATAATTATGTTTTAAGCCTATAAAATATTATAGGCAGGAGGTGTTTTAAATGAGCTTATTGTTTACTATACTTGCCGTTTTATATATAATCGGCTGTTTAGTGCTTGTAACAATCATTCTTATTCAAAAGAAACGTTCCGCCGGAATCGGTAATTTAGGCGGCATGGGCGGCGGCCAGACTTACTGGGACAAGAACAAAGGCCGCTCCCTAGACGGTAAACTGGAATTGTTTACTAAAATCGGAGGCGTTATTCTTTTTATAATGACTATTGTTATGCTGATAGTAAAATAATTTCTAAAAACCCATTGCAGCTTATGCAATGGGTTTTT
>CAZEYG010000510.1:0-1841 GCA_964516575.1 uncultured Defluviitaleaceae bacterium | reverse complement strand
CGGTTAATATCGCTGTAAATATTAAATTCTGCGTAAATTGTCATTCTTCTTGATGAACTTACTATACGGTATTCGAGCTTATTCATAATAGTAAGTGTTGCCAAAATAAACGTGCAAGCGAGGATTGAGCCTGAATAAAAACCTATACCGATTGCAAGCCCCATGCAAGCGCTGCTCCAAAGCCCAGCGGCTGTTGTAAGCCCCCGTACCTGCTGACCCCTGTCTACGATAATCGTTCCAACACCTAAAAAACCTATGCCGCTTATAACCTGTGCTCCAAGCCTTGAAGGGTCTGAACCGGGATAGTATATGGTTATGTATTGTTGGGTTATCATTACAAAAGCCGCACCCATACAAACCAGCATATGGGTACGCATTCCCGCCGCACGCCGTCTGCTTGCCCGACCCATGCCAATCATGCCGCCGAAAAATGCCGCAATGAATAACCGAACAAAGGTGGAAAGCAGGGTGACTTCTCGAAGCTGGGTTTTAAACCATTCTAATGTTACTATATCGGTTATCATATACATCACTCCTTCTTTGTAAAAGTATAAGTGATGATTACCCCTTAGAGGGGTTTGGCGGCAATTAACCTATAAAGAATTTCTATGTTTAATTGCCGCCATAATACATATTACTTGATTTTAAGTCAGGCTCATAATATAACTTCCGATTTCATAGGCCAGCTTCATGGCGGTTTTTAAAACTTCATCTGGTAGGCTGTTGGCATAGTTATGAACCTCAAGGCAGAAAACATTGTTGTAATTAATTTGCTTAAGGGTTTGCATTATTGATACGTAATCAATGCCGCCGCTCATGGGCAAAACATGCATAAGGGTACTGTCAGTTTTGCTATGGGTGTCTGATACGTGGGTTGCATACAGCTTCGAGCCTATATGCAATAACGCCTTCCGCTGATCCTGCTCCATAATATAAGCGTGCTCAAAATCCCAGCAAATACCTATACGGCTGTCCTTGAAGCTTTCAACGAAATCCATAAGCTCCTCCGGATAAGCACAAAACTTCCGCCTTGGGGCAATGCCGTAGTCGCACATGTTTTCTATTGCAATTCGTGTATTACATCCGGCTGTCTGCTCCAAAATACGGTTGAAGAACTCCCTGTTTTTAGCATAAGACTGCTTTGTAATATCTATCCCGCTATAATCCGTTTCAGGGTGAAGCACTAAGGTTTTCGCACCAAGCCTATTGCAGCATTCAAAAGATCTTGCCTGTAAAAGCTCATGGCGCTTGCGCTTATCATCTGTTAAGGTTGGGCTTAAAAAGCTGTAAAAGTAACTATGGCACTGGTCAAAGGTTACACATAGGTCATCAGCCTTTTGGGCAACACTGTTAATCCAGCTTTCCCAACCTTCGGTTAAGAACGGCGAACCCGGCAGCGCCCAGTCGTATCCGTTTAAGTCAAAGGAGTTAAAGCCAACTTCATGCATTAATTCAAGGGATTTATCCAGTGGATAAAAGCTGCCGTCCGGGCGGCCGAACAATAGGTTAGTTGATGTTCCAAGTTTCATCTGCTCACGTCCTACTCCCAAATTTCCTGCTTGCTGGCTGCAACTGTGGCAAAATCTATACAAGCTGTCCAGTGATCGGTTGTGCCCCTGAAATCTTCTTCTCCGATGCTCTCACCTATATAACTCATGGCCATTGAAACAGGTATGTATTGAATAAAGGGCTGCAACAGCCTATGACATGACGGTGTTACAATTACGTGAAGGTTTTCTGCACTACCCCACGGCTCTTTGTCATCTGATATAACAGCAACCAGCCTTTCCATATCCACCGCAACTTTAATTAGCTCCCTGCTCCGACTGGCTCCCGGAGAT
>CAZEYG010000509.1:0-1863 GCA_964516575.1 uncultured Defluviitaleaceae bacterium | reverse complement strand
TCACACAACAAAAGTCAAACCAAAAAAAAACAAGGCATTGATTGACAGTCGCCGCCCTCTTGCGCCGGAAGAAGTCAAATAACTCAATGCCTATTACCGCATTGGCATGACCTATTCATCCAACGCCTTGGAGGGCAACACTCTCACTCTATCCGAAACCAAGGTGCTACTTAAGGATGGTATCACCGTGGGTGGCAAGCCAATTCAAGACTTTTATGAGGCTGTCGGTCATGCCAAGGCCTATGACTATATGCTTGAGTTCTCTTGTTTGGTTATAGTGGAAATTTGTGTTGTGGTATCAACATGCAATCGACCGATTGTCCGCTGTTTTGTAACTCCAATTCTAAACACAGAGCCGAGAATGAACCCTCGATCGTTCCGCCAAAACCGAATCCTGTTTTTTGAAACTTTTGCGGTACAATGGTATCTGTCAAGTTGACGGCTTCATGTGCTGCGTACACCTCGGAAAAATAAGCCGTTACATCCGAAAGAGACTCAAATTCGCCGCGTAATGTAAAGGATTTCTGCAATTGACCGGTAAAATCGTACGTGTCGTTCAACTCGTACAGGTTGAATGTCGAAACGGCGGTCGGAACCGAAGATGTTTGCTGAATATCTTCCGTTTTAGGCGCAGCTATTTGTTCCGTTAATACAGTGTGAATGGGATTCGTTGCAAACAGCAACAGGATACAGGCTGTCACTATGATCGCTCCGCAAAAGCCTTGCCGAGTTGCAGGACGATAAGTCAATACTTGTTTGATGCGACCGCCAACAGAAGAGTTAAAAGCCAGCGGAAGCAAACCCTCCCGCCGTACGGGGGTCATGTCCAGCAATGTCTGTTCATACGCTTTTCGTTTGTCTGCGTTTGCTCGCCGAATGACCTGTTTTGTAGAAATGTTCTGATCCATAAATTTATAATAGCGAAATGTGCTGTTACATTGTTAACAAGGTAAATGCCACGGTTCATGCCACTACTGGAGAAATCCCCTTTGAGAGATTAAAAAAAGAGGGCCTAAGCCCTCTAAAACGCGAAGATATCATTGTCAAACGGCAGATTGACGAGCTTTCACATGGGGTTTTCTTGAAAACGGCGAAAGTATTGTCTTTCTCGGCCCTCCCGGTGTTGGTACAAACTATTAGCAAAATCGGCATTGACAATACATATGTATTAAGAAGCTCCATAACAAGCAACACCCTTTACTCTTGTTGAGCCGCCATAAAAAGCAGGTACCCCCATTCCCGAATAAATGCGATTCTGATAAATACCAATATTTGAACCAAAGGATGCCTTTTTTATTTTATTTGACCATACCTTTTCACCGTTAGCTATATCTAGAGCATAAATTTCTCCTGAATAGTTTGATAGAAAATACAGGTTATTTGTAACTCCGCTTGTTGTCATATTGTTGGTGCCATCTATAATGCTATTCCAAATTATTGAGCCGTTATCTGCATTGATACAGTTTACAGAAATGGAGTTCTTAGGTGTTTTATTCTTGCTCCAAACATATATTCTACCGGACAAATAGGTAATGTTAGAGCGTATTCCATCATCGGGTTTTGATTGAATATGACAATATGTTTTAAATAGCAGCTTACCTGTTTGCTCATCGAGTGCGTATAGGTATCCATTTTTATTGCCTGCGCCTACTGCCATTCCGGTCGTGGATTTTGAGCAAGGGAACAAAATTGGTGTGCTTCCAAAATCAAAGTCCGGTCCATCCCTTTTCAGTGGTAACCAGCTGTCATTCTCGATTGCCTGATAAAGCCATTCAAGGCTTCCATCGTTTGCTTTGACACGAACGACAGAATCCGATGCTTTTGAGGCGGGCATACCGTAGCTGTTGCCGGTTGCGAAATATA
>CAZEYG010000508.1:0-1865 GCA_964516575.1 uncultured Defluviitaleaceae bacterium | reverse complement strand
AGCCGGCGGCGGATTTTCTGATCTGCCGGGCTCAGTATTTTTGGTTAAAACATCCTTTAGTGTAGTTGCTATCTTTTTACTATTCAGATCTGTTGCCGCCATAGCATCTTTAACAATATTGCTGCTTTTTGCAAAAGGTTGCTCATTTCCTAAATATCTAGAAGCAAAAATCATAACAGTAAGTAGAATCAGGCTTCCAAATATAATTCTTTCCAGCGAACTAAAGCCGGTTTGGGTTTTTTTAGACTTGGAGCGGCTTCTTTGGCCAACCGTTGTTTTCCTTGCGTTACCTTTTGCCGGCGTGGCATTCCGTTTTTTCTTTTGTGTGCCTTTTTCCATATAAAGAACCTCCAGCCTTAACAGCTATCGCTTAGCGGCCTCCTCACAGTAGACGCAGCGGTAAATGCTTCGCTTACTGTCGCTTAGCTTAAAAGCATGAACAAGCTCTTGCTCGATAGATGTAATACATCTTGGGTTCTTGCATTTAACAACGTTTTCTATTCTATCAGGCAAGGACAGCTTGTTTTTGCGGGTTATGACGCCGTTTTCGATAATATTTACAGTAATATTCGGGTCTAAATATCCCAAAACTTCAAGGTCTATATCTATATTATCCTCTATTTTAATAATGTCCTTTTTGCCGCATTTTGAGCTTTTAACGTTTTTAATTATAGCAACGCTGCATTCCAGCTTGCCTAGATTTAGGTAGTGATAAATATCCATACTTCTGCCGGCTTCGATATGATCTATAACTACGCCTTTGTTGATACTGTCAATATTAAGCATTTACGCCACCTCCAAAAGCCGCAAAATAAGCGCCATTCTAACATATTTACCGTAACGCACCTGCTCAAAGTAAAGCGCTCTTGGGTCACTATCAACCTCAACGGAAATCTCATTAACCCTAGGCAGCGGGTGTAGAATCGACAAATCGTCCTTTGCGTTTTTTAGCTTCTGCTTGTCCAAAATATAGCTGTCCTTTAAGCGGACATAATCCTCCTCGTTAAAGAACCGCTCACGCTGCACTCTGGTCATATATAATATGTCCATCTCGTGGATATATTCGTCCAGCTTCTCAACCTCTTTAAACATGGCGCCGGATCTTTTCAAAACCTCGTTTCTTATATATGAAGGCACCTTAAGCTCTATAGGCGACACAAGAAGGAATTCGTTCCCTTCGTAACGCTCCAAAGATTTGATGAGAGAATGAACAGTACGCCCAAACTTCAAATCGCCACAAAGGCCAATCTTTAAGCCGGTAAGCCGCTTTTTTACGGAGCGTATTGTCAGAAGGTCTGTAAGGGTTTGGGTCGGATGCTGATGCCCGCCGTCGCCTGCGTTTATAACAGGGATAGTCGAAAAGTTAGAGGCAACAAGCGCCGCACCCTCCTTTGGATGACGCATAGCGCAAATATCGGCATAACTTGAAACAGTACGAATAGTATCCGCTACGCTTTCGCCTTTAACGGCAGAGCTGGCGTCGGCGGAGGAAAAGCCCAAAACCGCGCCCCCTAGCGAAATCATGGCGGATTCAAAGCTAAGGCGTGTCCTTGTACTGGCTTCGTAGAACAACGTGGCGAGAATTTTGCCCTTTAAGATGTCTTTATATTTATGTTCATTTTGGATTATGTCCAGGGCAAGTTCGAGAATTTGGTCTGTTTCCTCAACGGACAAATCCAAAGGGTCGAGCAAATGCTTCATAATATCTCTCCTTTTTGATTTTTACTATTTTATCATAAATCAAATGAAATTTCACTATTTTTAATCAAAAAAAACAATCTTGGAACAATTCATAAAGTATTTTCTTTAAGTTGAACACACTTAAACAATATGGTATAATATAACAATGGGGCAACCCATTAATT
>CAZEYG010000507.1:0-1870 GCA_964516575.1 uncultured Defluviitaleaceae bacterium | reverse complement strand
CCTAGATAGATGACTGTCAAATACAGAACTCGGCTTATAGACTTGGTCAGTTTATATTCAAAACAAAGGTGAGACCCATGAGGTATGCCCAAAATCTGTATATCGGGGAAAGTCTAACAAACGTTGAACACATTAAAAAGCTGCTTGCAAAAAGAATTTATGTGTATGGAGTTTATTTGTTGTGTGTAAACGTTGGAAGTGCCAACCTTTTAGAAATATTTAGCTGTAATGAGGTCTTTAAAACCGTCAACCGTAATAAGGATTACTTAGTTATAGGTATTACGGAAGGGAAAAAGGAGGCCTTTTTATTATTCAAAAAAATAGTTGAAGATTTTGTGGCTAAGGACAACGACATAAGTCATATAAAAGACTTTTTGTCGGCTGCTAAAAAACCAACGCAAAGGAATATGTTATGAAAACTATTACGATTATAATAAGCCTAATAAGTGCTTTATGTTATATTGCCGTCTCTCTGTGCTTGTCCCTGCAGTTATTTGCCTTTTCTATGCCCTTTTATAAATATGAATACAACAAACTGGATGTTGCACGGAGCATTAACATTTCACCAGATTCTCTTTTAAGCGTAACTTCTCATATGCTTGATTATTTAAGGGGAAAAGAGGAAAACCTTAACATAAGGGTTGTTGTCGGGGGACAAGAACGTGAGTTTTTTAACGAGCGTGAAATTGCACACATGGTTGACGTGAAAGATTTGTTTATAATTGGCATAAAAGCAAGAAACACTTTAGTTGGGCTGCTTTTTGCAACATTTATTTTATTGGCCTTGTTAAACAACAAAAAAATTGTTTTTGCCGTATATAGAAATGTTCTTTCCGGGTTTATAATTGCCGTAGCCGCTCTAACGGTTATTGTTTCAATAAACTTTGACAGGGCTTTTAGAATATTTCACAAAATATTTTTTACAAACGACCTGTGGATACTTGATCCTAACACCGACTTGCTTATAAACATCGTGCCCCTTAACTTTTTTATTGATATTGCGACATATATTTTAGCCGTCTTTACCTTTTTGATATTAGGTGCGTTGGCAATAAGCTGGTTCTGCCTTAAAAAAATAGCAAAATGAAAAAGGCTTTACAAGGGGATTATTTATGTCTGTTGTTTCGATTGTTTTTGCGGTTTTAAGCGTTTTAAAGGTTATATTAATTATATTACTTTGTCTGATTGGCCTGCTTCTGCTGGTTGTTTTTATGGCCTTGCTTGCGCCTGCAACTTATAACTTCCACGGACGTTACAAAAAAGACTTTCGCTGTAATTATCGGTTTACATGGCTTTTTAAAATTCTAATATTATACGGTAAAAACGACGGCAGTAAAAACGAAATGAAGGTTTTAATATTCGGTCAAGAGAATTTTTTCGATAATTTTGGACGTTTATTTGGAAATTTTTTTAGCCGATTCAGCCGTAAGAATAATACCGATACAGAAAATGCTGTTGAAAGCAAAAAAGCAGAACCAATTGAAGCGCAATATAACACTGATGCTCCAAAGGAAATGTTACCAACCGTTGAGGCTGAAAAAAAATCTTTCTTTAAAAGTCTAATTGAAAAAATAAAACAAAAAATATCTACCATAATAAATAGCATTAAAGCTGTATACAATAAAATAAAAAGCAGTATAAATTATTTATTGGAATATCCTGACAAAAAGATTATAATAAAAAGTGTATTACTGCTGCTTAGCCGTCTTTGGCGCGTTATAAAGCCAAAGGCCTTTAGGCTGACAGGAGTTGTGGGACTGAAAAACCCTTCTGACACAGGTTCTATACTTGCCGCCGAAAGCATCGTATCTGCTTTCACCGGCCTTAACAGGACCTTCAAAGGAGATTTTTCCAAGGAAACAGTTCACAG
>CAZEYG010000506.1:0-1871 GCA_964516575.1 uncultured Defluviitaleaceae bacterium | reverse complement strand
GACCCTTTTGGCTACGTCCCTTTCCCCTACCGTCAGCTTGCTGGCGTTAAACGACAGTCTGCCGCTGCCTATTGCAATAGCCACTGGTATTTTAGTCGGCATATTAATCGGCCTTGTTATGGCTCCCGTAACCACAAACAGCATCCGCTCCCATGCCGGTTATAACCTCTATAACGCCGGCTTTGCGGCCGGTATAATAGCAATCGCTATGACGTCTGTCCTTAGAGCCTTCGGCGTAGTTGTGGAGCCGGTTTTAATCTGGAGCTTTGACAGCTCAATACCTCTTACGATACTGCTTTGTATAATATTTGCGTTTTTGATTTGTGTCGGGCTTATTAGCGGCGAAAATAACAAAGAAAACATGAAGGGTATATATACCCATTCCGGTAGGCTTGTTACAGATTATTATTACTTTTACAAAGAAACGGCATATATTAATATGGGTACGCTTGGACTTTTCGCTTTAGCAGTTGTTTGGCTTCTAGGCGGTTATGTAAACGGCCCTGTTATCGGCGGAATCTGCGCCATAGTTGGTTTTGCGGCTTTCGGCAAGCATTTGAAAAACATTACGCCTGTTATGATCGGCAGCTCCCTTGGAGGGCTTTTATACACCGGCGGATATTTTACCGAGCCTGTTATGTTGGCGATATTGTTTTGTACGACACTTGCGCCGATTGCCGGAGTTTTCGGCTGGCGGCTTGGTATGCTGGCAGGTTTTTTACACGTTTCCATAGTTCTAAACGTTACGCCACTTCACGGCGGCCTAAACCTCTATAACAACGGCCTTGCCGGCGGCCTTGTATGCATGTTTTACATACCAATAATATCGTCCTTTAAAAAAGGGCATGTTAATTAGTTTATATTTAGGAGGAGTTACAACCATGAAATTCAGGTTTGAAAAAAATCTCAGGGTTTTTGAGGAGCTTTTGGGTTATTGCTATAAAAGAGGTGGTACACAAATAGATTCCTCTATTACTTTCGACAAGGAGGCAACATACCTAAAAATCGAATCCCGGGTTGAAGGCTTAACAGAAAGCAGCCTAAAAGAGCTTTCCCAAATGCTGAACAAAAAGCGTCAGCGTGAAATAGAAGAATGCTACTGGCTGGCCAACGGCGAAAACAGCCTTGGCGACGAGCTGGAGCTGGTTTCCGTTATGATAGACGAGGCAATCGTTTCGTATAACGACAACATTCTTTGCTTTCAAATCAAACGGAAGGAAAACTAACTAATGACAAATGAGCTTATATTTTTGCTTTCGATAACTGTTTACTTTGCCCTGTTGCTTGCCGTTTACAGATTTTTCGGCAAAACAGGGCTTTATTGCTGGATTGTTTTTGCGGCTATAGTAAGCAGCCTTGAGGTTTATAAGGTTGTTACCATGTTCGGAATGAGTGTCACTTTAGGAAACGTAATATACGGCAGCTCCTTTCTTGCAACCGATATTTTAAGCGAAAACTATGGAAAAAAGGAAGCCGCCGCCGGGGTTAACATCGGCTTAATGTTTTCTGTCGCCTGGATTTTAGCTACCCAGCTTGTCCTTTGGTTCGTACCAAACTCCGAGGATTTTGTTAATCCCAGCCTTGTAGTAATGTTTGGCCTTGTGCCGCGAATAACAATAAGCAGCGTCTTAACATACGTTATATCTCAAAAGCTGGATATTTTCCTTTACCATTTTTGGTGGAAAAAAACCGGCGGCACAAAAAAGTACCTTTGGCTCAGAAACAACGGCTCCACCCTTATTTCACAATTAGCAGACAATATCATATTTACAACCCTTGCTTTTTTCGGCATATTTGACCTGCCAATGATTATTGAGCTTATTTTTACAACCTATGTAATAAAGGTGTTTATATCCGTTTTGGATACTCCG
>CAZEYG010000505.1:0-1871 GCA_964516575.1 uncultured Defluviitaleaceae bacterium | reverse complement strand
TATAGAAATTCGAGGCCTGTTTTTAGGAAAAAAATTTTAGACTTCCGAGGGTTGTTTTGGGTGAAATTGTTGTGATTTATTGACCTTATTACTAGGCTGTCATATAATTATTTTTAGATAAATTTGATATTGTTGTTGTAAAGTCTACAGACCGTTTGATGCGGAGCGCAAAAGACTGGTATTCGTTTGTTGATAAGCTGATTTCATCTGAAAAGAAGCTGTATTTCTATTACCCCGGCAGTGAATGTTTTCACTGCCACCTCTTTGCCGGAGCCTTGTGGCTCCTAAGGGGTTAGGTTGGCAAAGTTAATGACACTTTAATTGCCGCCGTAATATATGGATAAAAGTTTCTACAAGCCGGATCAAAAGCTTCTTCCCGGCGTTATGGCGCTGATGGCTGAGGAATATAGCAACCAGTTAAGCCAAAAGATTAAAATGGCGCACAAAGGAAGGCAGGAAAACAACCGTTCTGTTATCCTTACATCAAACACCTGGGGATAAAAACAAAAAGCCGAGAATTGCCACCCCCGGCTTTATCTTCAAGAGCTTATCATATAAAACCTATCCCTACCTCCCAAAACATTTCCTTTCAATAAACGCTACGCCTTGATACATAAACGCCGACAGAATGCAAAGTATAATAACGCTCATCATAACCCAATCCATCTTAAACACCTGACTTCCATAAACAATCAAATACCCCAACCCGGCCTTAGCTACTAAAAACTCACCGACTATTACGCCTACGAAGGAAAGGCCGATGTTGATTTTGAGAGCATTGATAATTGTCGGCACAGAGGCCGGCAGAACCACCTTTGTAAGGGTTTGGCCTTTTGTGCCGCCAAAGGTTTGGATGAGCTTGATTTTGTCCTTGCTGACCTCTAGGAAGCCTGATAAAACTGTTAGAATGGTAACTATGATAGACGTCATGATAGCTGTCGCCACAACAGAGTTTATGTTGTTGCCAATCCAAACTATTATAATAGGCGCAAGAGCTGTTTTAGGCAGGCTGTTTAATATTACAAGATACGGGTTTAACACCTTTTCGCAAAACTTGTTCCACCATAAAAATATGCTGACAAGTGTGCCGAAAACTGTGCTTAACACGAAACCCACTATCGTTTCCCCCAGAGTTACACCTATGTGCATGAAAAGAGAACCGTCCGCCGCCATAGCCGCAAAGGACTTCATAATTCTGGACGGTTGACTGAATATAAACGGGTCAACCCATTTAAAAAAAGCGGCTGTTTCCCAAATAGCAAAAAAAGTTATAAACAAAAGAATTTGTGCGCTAAGTACAAGAATACGTTTTTTCCTTATTTTCTTCAAAAATTGCAGATGTTCGTCAGATACGTTATGCATGAACGTCCAGCTCCTTCCATATTGTGTTAAAATAATGTCTGAACATAGGATGTTCCCTTGTTTTCATAGGTGACCTTTCCGGCCCATCGAAGGTTATGTCGTGAATTGATGATACTGTTGACGGACGTTTTGTTAAAACAACTACCTTATCCGACATGGATATTGCTTCGGATATATCATGGGTTACTAAAACCGCCGTCTTTTTCTCGCCCCGGATAATTGTTGCTATTTCATCGGATACATACAACCTTGTTTGATAGTCCAGCGATGAAAATGGTTCGTCTAAAAGCAGAATATCCGGCTTTACAGCCAAAGTCCTTATAAGCGCCGCCCTTTGGCGCATACCTCCAGATAGCTGGCTTGGCTTGTGTTTTTTAAAATCCTTAAGCCCGTACCTGTCCAATAAATCATGGACATAACCGATATTCTCAGGCGTTAAAAGCTTTTTAATCTCCAGCCCCAAAAGCACGTTTTGTAAAATTGTCCGCCACTCAAGCAAATGGTCCTTT
>CAZEYG010000504.1:0-1872 GCA_964516575.1 uncultured Defluviitaleaceae bacterium | reverse complement strand
AACAGCGTATAATTTATATTTACTTTTCATAGTTATGTATAGTAGATACTTGACAAGTGACCGTAAAAAAATCGCAATTATTTATTGTTTGATGTATAAAAATGCGGAGGTGTAGTCGTGGAGGACATGAGCAGCTTTGTTCTAAAGGGGTTTGGAGTTAAATGCAGAAAAATTGTAAAAGAAAAAACTTATTATATATGTAACACCGATAAGGGTATAAAGGTAGTAAAAAAAAGCCTTGACAACTCAAGCCGAATAACTTTCCAGCATGAAATAAAGGAGAGCCTTTATAATAAAGGCTTTTTATACACCGATAGGTTTAATTTGTCCGTACAAAACAAACCTTATGTTACTTTTAATGATAGTATTTATACTATGACCGACTTATATGATTTTAAGGAAATCTCCTTTGAAGATAACAAACAGGTAGAAAATGCCGTAGCAACTGTTGCAAAAATGCATAGGTCAAGCGAAGATATTAAGTATAGCTGTGAACCGTTCTACAACGACGAGGATACTGTCTCTGTATTTAAAAAAAGTATGCTTGATTTTAAGGCAACAAAAAAAACCATTAAAGGCCAAAAAAGACTATCCGATTTTGACGTTATCTTTCTAAAAAATTACGAATTTTATATAGATCAAATATCTAACTCAATAGCGCTTTTGGAAAAAACCAAGCTGGATTATTATAATAAACGGTCAGTGGAAAGAAATATAATATGTCATAATCTTTTAAAAGAAGAGAATATCTTGCTGGATGGAGAAAGCGTTTATATTATAACCTTTTCTCAAGCATGTATAGATTACTACTTATTTGACCTTGTAAAACTAATAGGCCGTTACATAAAAAACATGGTATCAACGCCCCAAAGTCTAAAAGGAGCTTTGCCAATATCCGAAATACTTAACATATACGGCAAAATTAATCCGCTAACAAACGAAGAAATACATATTCTTTACGCATTATTAAGTTATCCGGGAAAATATTTAAAGCTTTGTGAGCAATGTTACAGCAAAAAACGATCTTTTATTCCAGGCGCAATTGTTAACCGGCTGGAGGAAATTATAAACAATCAGCTAATGACTAAGTGGTATATTAACTGCCTAGGAAAAGAACTGTCTACTTCTTAACAGTCTAAAACAGCACCATCCTTCAAGGAATGGCGCTGTTTTTATTTACTTTAGAGCGGCAAAATATTCTTTTTAAGCTCTCCGTTAATTATTTGAGCAACGCTGTTATAAACCGCACTTGCGCCGCAAATTATACCAACGTATCCCGCAAAGACTTTAATTCCATGTGAGGCGGTAAAATCTGAAACGGCAAGCAAAAGGAACAAAGCTGTAAGTGAAGCAAAAACAAACTGAGTCGCCTTGTTGTGGGTAAGTGTACCAATAAACATACACCCGGTAAAAACACCCCAAAGCAGAAGATAATAACCCATTGACGTTTCATCGGCAGCAAGAACCTTTTCTCCGAAAGGATTAAGCCAAATAGCTATCAGCGACCACCAAAAAAATCCGTAAGCTGTAAACGCCGTCGCTCCAAAAGTATTACCCTTCTTAAATTCCATAATACCGGCAACGATTTGAGCCGCTCCACCCAAAGCAAAACCCATAGCGGCAATAACAGCCGTTAAAGGAATTATCCCGGCGTTATGTAGATTCAGCAGTATCGTTGTCATACCAAAGCCTAAAAGCCCCAAAGGCGCCGGGTTTGCTATTACATTATTTTGATTCGACATTTATACTCTCCTTTTATTAAAATACTGTAAAAAATGATACTGGATAATTTAAAGATTGTCAAGAACAGTAAAAAAATGGGAGTGGACAATCGCGTCCACATCAAATAAAATCCACAAGCCCAAACGGTGG
>CAZEYG010000503.1:0-1875 GCA_964516575.1 uncultured Defluviitaleaceae bacterium | reverse complement strand
CGCTCTTTTAAGCAAGCCTTTACGCCTAATTTTGAAGCCGTCCACAGCATTTGCTGCAGCATAGTATAGGATAATCCTTTTGGAATTTTGGATGTTCCATAAGCAATCACAGAGGCGTATGCTTTTGTCTTATGTATAGGAAACGGCGAAGCTAAGACAGACGGTATTCCAAACATTTGTGCCGCAAAATAGCCGATTGTACAGCCGGGGTGGTAAACAATAAGCTCGCTGTTTTCACAAGCGGCATACATCTCATCGGTCATAAAAACAGCATATTTTTTCATCTTGTTAAAAGTCAGCAACATTTTTAAAGGATTATCCGATGAAGCCGCCGCTTCAAGCAGCTTTGGGTCAACCTCCTCCGAATTGAAGTCAACTGAAAGCGGGTAAAAGTCAATACCATATGCATTTATAAAGTCACCAAAGCTGTGACCTGCCGCTATTCTCACATCTTTTCCAAGCGTCATTATCTCTTTTGCAAGTGCAAGATATGGCTGAATATCACCCCGTGATCCCGAGCATAGAATGGTAATCATAAAAACTCCCCCCTTGAATTATCCGACAACGTGTTGTACGATATAATTATACTGTTACATATCAAAAAATCAACCGACAATGTTTAATGAAATGTTGGATAATTGGGGTGTCAAATGAATAAACACAAGCAAAATTCATCGCAAACACGGCAAATTCTAATCAATTCTTTTTGGGAGCTTTATCGTAAGAAACGTATTGAAAAAATAACTGTTCGGGAGATAACTCAAAAGGCGGGATATAATCGTGGCACGTTTTATGAGTATTTTATAGATGTTTACGATGTGCTTGAGCAGATAGAAACATCCTTGTTGCCGGAAATAGAAGAGTTGCCACCTCTAGAATTTTCAGAAAGTCTGCCTATTGATTACTACATCAAAATGTACGAGAACAACTACAAGTATTATACTGTTTTGCTTGGCGAAGGCGGAGACCCGTCATTTGCAGGGAAGCTGAAACAGGATATTAAAGGCAAACTGTTAAAGCATTTTAATCCTTCCGAAAAGGAAAAGCTATCGCTTGATTATACATTGGAATGTATGCTTTCGGCTACAATTGGTGTGTTGACATACTGGTTTCAAAACGAGTGTGATATGCCAAAGGAGCAGTTGATTGCGCTTATGTATGAAGTTATGGGGAGTGCATGGCTTATTCCAAAAGATGCAGAAAAGACCGTCGATAGATGTCATAAAGAGCACAAAGTGAGGGAAGGGAACGAATATAGATGGCTACTATTTTAATCGCAGAAGATGAAAAAAGTATGCAAAATATTATTGTGGAGTATATGAAGCGAGGGGGTCATTCCTGCATTACGGCAGATGACGGCATAGACGCTGTTACGATTTTGAAGAATAGTCCCGTTGATTTAGCCATTTTAGATATTATGATGCCACACGTGGATGGTTTTTCCGTGTGTAAAATAGCAAGGGAAATGTACAGCATTCCGATCGTCTTTCTTACGGCAAAAGAGGATGAGGAAAATAAGCTAAAAGGATATGATTATGGAGCAGATGATTACATGACAAAGCCGTTCAGCCCTAACGTGCTGCTTGCAAAAGTGAATGCCCTGTTGAGGCGTTCGGTGTCTGAAAACCGACAAGAAGCACTTGCAGTCGGCAATCTTGTCTTAGTGCCAGCTTCCCATAGTGTGTTTGTTTGCGGTAAAGACATTGATTTGACCCATAAGGAATTTGAATTATTGCGGTTTTTTATGCAAAATAAAAATCAAGTGTTTTCTCGTGACCAACTACTTAATCGCATTTGGGGGTATGATTTTGAAGGGAGTACAAGGACAGTGGACACACACATCAAAACGCTGCGGCAGAAATTAGGCACAGAGGG
>CAZEYG010000502.1:0-1883 GCA_964516575.1 uncultured Defluviitaleaceae bacterium | reverse complement strand
TCATCACAAGTCTGCGGCCAGTTGACCTTCCATTCCATATATTCGGCCTTGCTGATTAAACCGTCAGCAAGGTCTTTTTTGCGTTGTTGCCATTCGGTAAAGAAATTATTGAGCGTAATGGAGTTGAAGCAAATGCCTTTATAATTTCTATTTATGCCGTCCAAATCCCCTTCGGTGTCGTAGACAAACATGGGATAGTGCTCGTCCAGCTCAAAGAGCGTATACATAATGTCCTCGGCTGCGTATAGTGTCGGTTCGTAAAGCGACCGATAGTTTACATCAAGTATTTCGGAAATCTTTTTCAGCACGTCCTCTTTGGGTGTGCGTGTGCCGGATTCATATTGTGCTACCCGAACATCAGCGGTGTTTTCATCAAAGCCGATGGCAAGCCCTAATTCTTTTTGAGTTAACCCACGCAGATTGCGTATGCGTTTTATTCTATCTCCTACTGCCATAGTTATTCCACCTACTTAAACTTATTTGTTTTATTCAGTATAACCTATTATTATACCAAATGCAATACCCTAAACAAAAAAGTTTATAATTATCTGTAAAATCACTTGACATAAACATTTATGTTTAGTATACTGTAAATACACTAAACAATAAAGTTTAGATTATCCGTCGTACATCACGGTAATGGTGTATCCGCCCGGGCGAATCGGAAGGCGGCCAGAAAGTATTCCGACACTAAATAATATAACTATATCCAAAACTATAACAAAGCAGAAAGGGGTCATTACATGTCAAATAGCGCATTATTCATCAGAGCAGAGGAAATCGCTGAGGAATTGGGAGTATCAAAGCCATACGCCTACAAGCTTGTGAGAAAGCTTAATGAGGAACTTGCCAAGCAAGGGTTTCTAACCATCAGCGGTCGAGTGAGCAGGGCGTATTTTCAAGAAAAACTCTATGGAAATGAGAGGAGCGTAGCAAATGGCAGCATTTAAGGATAAAAACGGTACATGGTACACATCATTTCGATTTACCGACTGGAAAGGGGAACGAAAGCAAAAATTGAAGCGTGGTTTTCCCACCAGACGTGAAGCGTTGGAGTGGGAGCGGCAGTTTTTACAACAAAAGACTGCCGACCTCAATATGAGCTTTGAAGCATTTGTAAAGCTCTATATCGCTGATATGCAAAATCGCATTCGGGAGCACACATGGGAAACCAAACACAACATCATCAATACGAAGATATTGCCTTATTTTAAGGACAAAATCATCAGTGAGATTAAACCACCCGACATTATTGCATGGCAAAATGAAGTCATGCAAATGAAAAGTTCAAAAGGTAAGCCTTACTCGGCTACATACCTTAAAACGATGCATAATCAGCTTTCAGCTATATTTAATCACGCAGTACGGTTTTATGAGCTGAAAAGCAATCCTGCCGCTAAAGTCGGTAACATCGGCAAAAAGGAGAGCACCAATGAAATGTCCTTTTGGACAAAGGACGAATACAAGCAGTTTGCAGAAGCAATGATGGATAAACCTGTTTCATTCTATGCTTTTGAAATTCTCTACTGGTGCGGTGTCCGTATGGGTGAAATGTTGGCACTTACTCCGGCGGACTTTGATTTTACAAAAAGTACCGTAAGGATAAATAAGTCCTATCAGAGGTTGAAGCGTCGTGATGTTGTCACAGAGCCAAAAACGCCCAAAAGCAATCGCATTATTCAAATGCCAGACTTTTTATGCGAGGAAATACAGGAATATATCAAGTCATTGTATGGTGTTAAGTCTACTGACAGAATATTCCCTATGACCAAAAGTCGCTTGCACAAAGAAATGGACAGGGGTTGCTTGGAAACCGGGGTAAAGTCAATTAGAATCCACGACCTCAGACATTCTCACGTTTCATTACTCATTGAAATGGGTTT
>CAZEYG010000501.1:0-1886 GCA_964516575.1 uncultured Defluviitaleaceae bacterium | reverse complement strand
TACAGAAAAATGTTTCTCATACAATACTTATGGCGGAAGAAATGGCAGGAGCTTTTAAAATAATCCTGGAGTTTTATGACAAAAACAAAGATGTACTGCTTGACGAGACTCAATACGCCGAGATTATAAAAGGCGTTTGGGAAACGGTTGCCATAAAAATTGAAAATATAAACGAAAACAAGATTAATTTTGAGGACGTAAGCAACGATATAATTAAGGACTATAAATCCAGCAAAATTACCGTTGAAAAAGAGGACATAACCCGACTTGCAGACAATATGCTTTTATTATGGCTTGACGTAATAGACGGAAATATCGGTAAAATTGATTTTAAGAGCCTTGTTTGCAGTGAAAATGAAATAATAGAAAAATATCGGGTTGTTATGGAAAAGCTGATAAAACGTTATGAGGATAAACTCGTAAAGCTCATAACCGCAACAAGAAAAGACAGCTTGCTTTTTGAAGTAAGCACATTTGAAGAGGTGCTTAACTATTCAGTAAGTAGACTTAGGGACTCGGAAAATTCAAGTATTGTTGAATTTGCAGCTTGCGCCTTCAGCATTACAGGGTTTGTTGAAATTATACTTAAAAAGAACGATATAGATATTATAAAACCTATGCCCCACGAAATGTTTAACGGCAAGGAGCACGAGGTTATTATGGCGGAAAAAGCCGATGGTTTTCTAAAAGGCGAAATCATTAAGGTTATGAACAGCGGTTATAAGCAAGGCGACTTTGTTATAATGCGTGCTAATGTTATAGCGGCGAAATGAACTTTCCCTAATTATATTGTTATAAAAGCTGGTGAATAAGCGGTTGAACTGGAAAAAGTTTTTATCCCTCAAAACAGAACAAAAGCTGGACGAGGCTAATTTTATTATTGGGCTGGATATAGGCAACGACCGATCCTCTATTGCTTTTTTTGACAAAGCCAGAAACATGCCGGAGCTTATAGATATGAGCGGCGGATATGGCAAACCTAATCCGCCTACAGTTATGCAATATATACCAGAAACAAAGGAATGGGTTTTCGGCGAATATGCTTTGTCTAACGGCGGAGACGATAGAGGCATTACCATCAGCTCATTAGTGGATAAGCTGGGAAAAAAAGAATACGTAGAGCTGAACTCAAACCCTATCACGCTTATGCGTGTTTTAGGTATGTTTATAAAAGAGCTTATCGGCAGTATTAAAAACATTAACCCAAACGGCGAAATAGGTGGGATTGTTGTCTCTGTGCCAGCATATATCAGCGAACAAGCAAAAAGTGAAATGCTTTGGGCTTTTAAATACGCCGGATACGAAAAAGAGCTTGTTAAACTTGTAACAGACAGGGAATGTATATTTGCAAGACATTATCACGGAAAGGAACTTAAACACGAAAAGGTTTTAATACTGGATTTCGGCAGCCGAGCCTTAAGAGGCGGCGTTTATGACGTAAGACAGACAGAGGAAACAGTTGAGCTTAAAAGTCTGTCGTCTCTGTTTGACCCTAACCTTGGTACAAAGCAAATAGACAATATGGTTTATCAGCTCTTTAGGGAATACTATGAGGAGCGTACAGGTCATCAGATGTCTGCAGACGACAGCCAGCTTCAAAAACAGCTTATGCTTTTCTCATATCAGCATAAGGATATGCTTTTCCAAAAGGGCATACAAATAAAGCCGGCAAGAGTATATTTTAATTTTGCATACCCGCCTTTTCAGATAAACATTACTAAAGAGCAAGTAGATAACAAAATATTGCCTTTTAAAAAACATTTGATTGATTTTATCGGAAAACTTTTAGAGAAAAATATTTATGTTAATGACAGTATTTCAAGAGAACAAATAAGCGCTGTTATTTGCACAGGCGGCGGTTTTGAAATGCTTTGGGCAAAGGACGC
>CAZEYG010000500.1:0-1887 GCA_964516575.1 uncultured Defluviitaleaceae bacterium | reverse complement strand
TCATTGCGAAAAGGCCGTTAAAGACGCATTGCTGTTAATCGGCGGAATCAGCGGCGTAACCGTTGATTTAACAAGTAAAAGCGTAACTGTAACCCATGATGAAAGTGTTGATTTAGATAAGATGAAGGAAGCAATAGAAGATCAGGGGTATGACGTGATATAGACGAGATAGAGACAAAACTAAACCCACCGGCTGAAGCAGGTGGGTTTAGAGTTTTTGTTCAATATACGTATTTGCGTATAATATTATTTAAAAACAATTCCACCTTCGGGGCTCATGCTTTCAATAATCGCTAGGGATTCGACCCTGACGTTTTTATCCCTGACAATTTGCCCGCCAGGCTGGAAGCCCTTTTCAATAACAATCCCTGCTCCTGCTAAATATGCGCCTGATTGCACAACAATAGAGCACAAGCCTTCCAAGGCGCTGCCGTTTGCTAGGAAATCGTCAATTAAAAGAACCCTATCGCTGGGGGATATAAATTTTTTGGCTACCATAATGTCATATGTACGTTTATGGGTAAATGATTCAACCTTTGCAATATACATATCACCGTCTAAATTAATAGGCGTTTGATTGCCTTCTTGTATGTTACTTTGCCTAATACTCTTTTTGGCAAACACTGCCGGCACAGAAAAGCTCTTCGCCGTAAAACATGCAACCGCAATACCTGACGCTTCTATAGTTAAAATTTTTGTAATGGCTTCATTTACGAAAATACGGTAGAATTCCTTACCTACTTCCTCCAAAAGCTCAATATCAAGCTGATGATTAAGGAAGTTATCAACCTTTAGTACGTTAGCGTTTTTAACAACGCCTTCCTTCATTATTTTTTCTTTAAGCAGCTTAATAATAATTCCTCCTTAGGGTGTGTTCACATAAAGCTATCATGTGCCTTTGCGGTCGATTATTCCGCCATTCTTTGTTGTGCGCCCTTGACATAATTTTTGTATTATGCCTTCGGGCGCACGCCGCAAATGGCGAAAAATCAGCTTAGCAAATCCACATAATCCATTTATGTGAACACACCCTAGCAAAATGTCGATTAGAATATCAAGACTTAAACCGGGTAAAGTCAACGCATGTAACGAGACAGGCGGTTTTACCGTCTACCCAATCAATGTAAGTAGCCGTTGCCTCGTTCCATTGCTTTAGCTTATCATTATATAATTGGCATGTAAACTTTGTATCCTCTCTATTTTTATTGTCTTTAATACCCTTAACAGGGCAACCATCACACACGGTCTTATATCCTCTTATAGCGTCATGGCAAAAAGCGCCGGCCACTATATCCGTCGAAAGTTCTTTTGCGGCCTTATTGGCAAACAGTATTTCAAACGTATCCTTGTTAATAACATATACGGCATTTTCAATGTTATCCATAATGCTGGATAAGGTTTTAATGTTTCTTTCCGAAATATCTACAGCCCGCTGCTTAATAATGAAGGTAGCAAGTACGTTGCATATAGTAGAAATTTCGTCAATCTCGGCGTTTGAAGGCATTCTTTCGCCGACACAGTCGTCAAAACCTATGAAGCCAATAAGCCTGTCATGATCTAAAATAGCGAATTGCAGCATCAGCTTTATTCCTTGGGCTTCAAAAATATCTCTTTCATTTTTTTGTAAATCGTCCAGCCGGCTGACTATGTTCATGTTTTTTTCGCTAAAGGCTTGAATAATGCTGCTGATACTATCAACAGGCAGATTCTTCATGTTGTCGATTTGCTGGCTTATACCTTTCGCACACCATTCAAAGGTTTTGGATGTATAAGCGCCGTCATCACTCATTTCAAAAATATACCCACGGCTAAAGCCGAAATGCTCCGCTAAGAGCTTTAGTACGGACTGCACGGCAGTCATATGATTATCTGAGCCGTACAAAATCT
>CAZEYG010000499.1:0-1888 GCA_964516575.1 uncultured Defluviitaleaceae bacterium | reverse complement strand
TAATACGCACTCTAAATTGTTATATACTATTTAACATATTATACAAAAAATGGAAATAGTTTTGACAAAAAAAGAAGATATTGCTTAATATAATGAAGGGAATATGTATTTGTCTATACATACTCCCTTAGCTTGATGAGACGCTTGTTTAGGCTAGAATATCTGTAAACCTCCCGGTTGTTGTCGACCATACGGAACATACTCTCGGCGTTTCCGACGATAACAACAAGCTCCTTTGCCCGGGTAATAGCTGTGTATAAAAGGTTGCGGCTCATAAGCATAGGTGGCCCTCCATAAATAGGTATAACAACGGCTCTGTATTCGCTGCCCTGTGATTTATGGACGGTTATGGAAAAGGCTAGCTCCAGCTCGTCAATCTGGGAAAAATCATATGCCACAAGCCGGTTGTCGTCAAAAAGGACTGAAATCGTTTCGTTGTCCTCGTCTATGGCTTTTATGATACCTGTGTCGCCGTTAAAAACTCCTTCTCCCTCGTCGGTTTGTAAACCTTTGTCGTTTAAAACCCGCCATCCCATTGAGTAGTTGTTTTTAATCTGCATAACTTTGTCGCCGCAGCGAAACGTTACGTTTCCAAAGACACGCTCTGCTTTACCCTTAAGCGGTGGGTTAAGGGTTTTTTGCAAGACAGCGTTTAAGTTATGGGTTCCAAGAGGTGATTTTCGCATAGGTGTTATAACCTGAACATCCGAGACCGGGCAGCCGTCTAAAAAATTAGGCAGCCGATGTTTAACAAGCTCCGTAACCGTTGTTATAACGTCGTCTACAGAAGCCCTTTTAATAAAGAAGAAATCCTTGTCCTTTTCGTTAACGGAAGGGTACTGGCCGTTGTTTATTTTATGTGCGTTCATGACAATTGCGCTTTCCTGTGCCTGACGAAAAATTTCATTAAGCTGAACAACCGGGACACACCCGCTTTTAATAATGTCCTTTAAAACATTACCCGCTCCAATAGAAGGAAGTTGGTTAACATCACCTACAAGTATGAGTTTCGTGCCTATAGGCACAGCCTTCAAAAGACTGCTCATAAGCAGAATATCAACCATTGAGCTTTCGTCGATAATAAGGACGTCACATTCCAGCGGCTCGTTTTCGTCCTTCATAAACATAACCTGCTGGCCGTCCCCTTCGGAAAACTTGTTCTGCAAAAGCCGGTGGATAGTTTTTGCGTTTTGGCCGGTTGCTTCGGTCATGCGTTTAGCCGCCCGGCCGGTAGGCGCTGCCAGCTCAATTTCCATACGAAACTTTTTAAGAACGCTGATTATTGTGTTGATAGTTGTTGTCTTTCCCGTGCCCGGCCCCCCGGTTATAACTAATACGCCGCTTTCAACAGCTTTTTTAACGGCCGCCTTCTGCTCCTCTGCCAAGCAAATCCCTGTGTTTTGCTCAATAGCTCCTATGTGCCCCGAAACGTCGGCCTTTTGTCCCGCCGCCTCTTTATTAAGCTCCAGCAGCTTTTTAGCCACATAACTTTCCGCATAATAAAAATAACTTAAATAAACAGCGGTGTCCGATTGCCTGTCGCTTTTATCAATAAGCTCCTGATTAATATGCCGCTTCATTTGCAGCTCAAGTATACCGTTTTCAATAAGCTCCCAAGAAACGCCAAGAAGCCCGCAAACGTAGTCTACAAGAATTTTTTTCGGCAAGTAAACGTGTCCGTTCCGGGCCCCTTCGGAAAGGGCGTGTTTTATACCCGCCTCTATCCGATATTGGGAAGTCATAGAGATTCCCGCCTGCATAGCAATATCGTCGGCGGTTTTAAAACCTATGCCGACGATATCGTCCGCTAGGGCATAAGGGTTTGTCCGAATAATATCAAAGGTATTGTTCTTGTACTTTTTGTATATTTTAATAGCAAAAGCCGGGG
>CAZEYG010000498.1:0-1900 GCA_964516575.1 uncultured Defluviitaleaceae bacterium | reverse complement strand
AGCCAATACGCTTTGACTTTGCCATAAACATAAAATTACATAATTTTTCCTTGATTAGCAAAAATATTTAGAGTATAATATAAAATAGCGAAATATTTTTGATTTGGAGGGTTCTTAATGGATATTGCTGATAAGCTGCAGGAGCAGTTTAATTTTGTTCGCTCAAAGCGTCAGACAGATCATGGAGTATGTTATAAAAAAATTAAAAGACTTTTAGATAGCGACAGTTTTGTTGAAATGGGCGCACTATCAGACGGTGATAACGTTATTACAGGTTATGGCACAATTAACAGCCGTCTTGTTTATGTGTTTTGTCAAAATGGCAGTATAAACCTTCTGCACGCAAAAAAAATCAAGAATGTTTATAAATATGCTCTTAAAATGGGTGCGCCTATAGTAGCTATGCTTAATTCCGATGGGGCGGATGTGGAAAACGGGCTGGAGGTTTTAGACAGCTACGGTCAAATATTTTCTTGCATGAGTAAAGCAAGTGGGAAAGTGCCGCAGATTTGTTATATTTACGGCAAATGCATGGGATCTTCTGCTTTTATGGCTGGCTTGTCGGACTTTAATTTTATGCTGAACAAAGAAAGCAAGCTGTTCTTAGAAAGCCCTAACGTTTACGCCGATATTAAAAGCCTCAACCCCGAAAGCCTTTCTGGCGCCGAGTTTCATAGCAAAAACTCAGGCCTTTCACATTTTTCTTATAATACGGAAGATGAATGTATTAACGGCATAAAAGAGCTTTTGAATTATTTGCCTTCAAATAACGGCGAGGACAAACTATATGAGACTCCTGATGATGACTTAAACAGAACAGACCAGCAGCTTAACAGCCTTATAGCTATAGACGAAAATGAAAGCATAGACATTAAGTCCATTATATCTTCTATTTCTGACAACGGAAAATATATAGAACAGCAGGAAGGCTTCGGCCAAAGTATGGTTACATACTTTTCAAAGCTTGGGGGGCATACTGCCGGTATACTTGCTAATAATGGTCCAATTACTGTTGCCGGTTTGCAAAAAGCCTCAAGATTTATTACTTTATGTGATTCTTTTAACATTCCAATAGTAACCATTACAGATGCAAAAAGCTACGAGAACAGCTCAAAAACAGACGGTGAAATTATATATAACGGCTCACAGCTTATTAAAAAATTGACATGCCTTAATGTTCCGAAAATAAACATAATCGTTAGAAACGGTATAGGAAGCCCCTACCTCATTATGAACAGCAAACACTTAGGCGCTGATGTTGTTTATGCTTGGCCGAATGCCGCTATAGCTGCCATGCCACCGGAAGCCGGAAGGAAAATGTTAGGTTTGGAAATAGAAAGTTCGCCCATAGAAGCAGCTATTTTAACTTTTGCCGACGATATTATAGAGCCTTCTCTAACACGCAAAAGAATTATCATAAGCCTTGAAATGCTCTATTCAAAGAATTAATATATAATTATGTAAGGAAAGTTAGGAGCTGTGATAGAATCATGAATACTTTTATGGATGGTGTTAGTATCGCAATAATCGGTGTGCTTGTTGTGGGCATTACGCTAGGGCTTATTTCGTCTGTCCTTTATCTGCTTAAATATGCAGGTGGCACGGAACCCAAAAAAGCTGAACAACCTGTTAAGCAAGTGTCTGACCCGGTAACGCCGTCTTTAGAAAACAACATCGTAACCGATAACGAACAAGAGGTTGTTGCTGTTATAATGGCTGCAATAGCAGCAAGCATGAACACTACAGTTGATAATCTTGTAGTAAGGTCTTTCAGAAAGATTCCCGGCAAAAACCCGGTCGTTTAGAGCATTATTTCGATTTTATAAATATTTTTTGAATTTATTTGTTTTGATAGATATGGGAGGATAATAAAATGAAAAATTATAGAGTAACTGTAAAC
>CAZEYG010000497.1:0-1901 GCA_964516575.1 uncultured Defluviitaleaceae bacterium | reverse complement strand
GTTTAAAAACAAATCCAATACATGCTACAATTTTAACATTCTTTTCATCATATTTTGTAAATATACTTTTTTTGAGTTACTTAGGCATTTATTTTAAGCGTGGTTATTTATTTGCATAATGTTATAATCGGTACTGCCGGCCATATTGACCACGGCAAAACAACATTAATCAGGGCGCTTACAGGGCGCTCAACCGATACGTTAAAAGAAGAAATTAAGCGGGGCATTTCAATCAACCTTGGCTTTACTTATTTTGATTTGCCAAGCGGCAAGAGGGCAGGAATTATTGACGTGCCCGGCCATGAGCGTTTTATTAAAAACATGCTAGCCGGAGCAACAGGAATAGATGTTGTGCTTTTAACCGTTGCAGCTAATGAAGGCGTAAAACCCCAAACGATTGAGCATGTAGACATACTTGAAAACCTTGACATTAAAGCCAGGATAGTTGTTATAACAAAGGCCGATCTTGTAGACGAGGAGCTTTTAGAGCTTGTTGCCGACGACATAAAGGATCAGCTTAAAAACACAGGTTTTAAGGATGCCCCATTTGTTTCGGTTGATTCTGTTAGCGGCAGAGGCCTTGAGTTGCTTGTAAAGGAAATAGACTCTATTTCAAGTACTATACAGACTAAAAACGTAAACGCCGATGCACGTCTTAACATTGACCGTGTTTTTTCTATGAAAGGTTTTGGAACGATTGTTACAGGGACGCTTTCAGAAGGAACCATATCCGTAGGTCAGGAGCTTACAGTATACCCTAAGGATTTAAAGGCCAAAATCCGTGGTGTTCAGGTTCATGAGCAGGCTGTTACAACTGCCTACGCCGGCCAAAGAACGGCTCTTAACATTTCAAGCATAAAGGCTTCCGATTTAGAACGTGGTGATGTTTTAGCCGCCACGGGTTCTGTTAGTCCAACAAGTCTTTTAGACGTAAAACTAACCCTTGTGCCCCACACTCAGCGTGAGATAAAGCTGTGGGATAGGGTTAGGGTTTATTTAGGTACAAAAGAAACCCTTGCAAGAGTAGTGCCGATGGATTGTGATAGGCTTAAGGCCGAAACATCAGCCTATTGTCAGCTAAGGTTTGAAGAAACCATTGTTGCCAAAAAGGATGACAAGTTTGTTATTCGGTTTTATTCGCCTATGGAGACAATTGGTGGCGGTCTAGTTATTAACCCTAACCCGAAAAAACACGGCAGATCCGATAAGGCTATACTTGAAGCGCTTAAATCCGCCGAAAAAGGTGACGATGATGAAGCTATAGAGCTTTTCATCAAGGACAGCTTTGAAAAGCGCCCCAACTTAAAGGCGATTGCAGCTTATGCCATCAAAGGCGAGGAGCATGTAACGGCTGTTGTTGACAGGCTTTTAGAAAAACAAACAGTATTTAATCTAAATGGTGTATATATCCATATTGATACAATGGAAAAAATACGCCAATCAGTTACATCCCTGCTTTTCGCATATCAACAGAAGTTTCCGCTTAAAGCCGGTATGCTTAAAGAAGAGCTTCGCTCAAAGGTTAAGCCGTCTTTAAAGTTAAGGGAGATGGATACTGTTCTTGAAAAACTTGAAGGGGAAAAGCTGGTTAAGGTTATTGCTAACAGCATTGTTTGTATGTTCGGCTTTACCCCCGAATATACGAAAGAACAGCTTGTTATAAAGTCCAACATGGAGGACACTTTGTTAAAAAGCGGATTTATGCCCCCTTCTATCCAGGAGCTGACTGGCGGTAAAAAAGCAGCCCTTACCGTTTTAAGCTCAATGGCGCCTGCTTACGTTGTTATGCTGGACGACAACACCGCTATTCACAGAAGGTTTTACGATGAAGCTAAAACCACGGTTATCAGCTTTTTAAAGAAAAACGGCAAAATAACCCTTGCCGAATTCAGGGATATGAC
>CAZEYG010000496.1:0-1908 GCA_964516575.1 uncultured Defluviitaleaceae bacterium | reverse complement strand
TTAATCATTTATTTTTATCATTTAAGATCATACTGTATTTAATTGATAACTTTTCCGGCGAAAACGAAACTAACCGCCCGTCGGACTTCATATTAAGAAACGCTGACGCCTTTTTTGTTATAGCTGCGAAAAATAGCTATAAGGAGATTGAAAACGAGCTTAAAAGTTATGGCATTAGTAATTATGTTTCTTATTTTACTTGGGCCGAGGAAAAAAGACTAAACGACCCCGTAGCTTTACGAAAGGAAATTCGTGAGCTTAAAAACCTCGTTGCCACTCTTTATACAATTCAAATGTATGAAAGTGACTTAATAGTCGATGGAGTATATCGAAAAGTAGTGCCTGTTACGACAATAATAGGTTGTCCGATAACTTGTACATATTGCCCCCAAGAAAAATTTGTTAAGGCATATTACAAGCGGCCAAACCCTGTTAAGGCTTTATCCCTTGATAATTTTAAGCTGCTGCTTTCAAAAATAGAAAAAGACGTTATTATTTCATTTACGGGTATGGTAGAGCCGTTTGCAAACCCCCAATGCCTTGAAATGATATTGTATGCAATGGATAGCGGTTATAAGGTACGCGTGTTTTCTACTATGTATAACCAAACCATAGAAAGTTATAAGGCTTTTTGTGACCATATAAATTTAAAAACTTTTGATTTGCATATACCTGATTGTCAAGGTAATACAGTTTTTCCAATAACCTCTAGATATAAAGAGCTTGTTAAATATATTGTTGCTAACAAACCTAAGCACGGACGATTTTGGACAAGCTGTTTAGGGATAGACGGCGGCCCCCATGAGACGATTAGTGACATTATAAATGTAACCGGAAACCCTATTAATAGCATACACGGCTTGGTTTATAACAATCAGCTTAACCACGGTACGGCGCAGTTAAGCTGTAAATATGATTGCGGACGTATCGATAACCCCAAAGCAGGAGTGGGTATGCTTTTTCCAAACGGAGATGTTACTGCTTGTACCCAGGATTGGGAACTGCTTCATGTAATAGGAAACTTGTTTGATGTCAAAAACTATGACGAACTTATGCAGTCGGATAAAAGACAGCAATTTATTAATGGTCTTTCTGATTATTCTTTGAATACTATTTGCAGAACATGTGAGTTAGCTGTTAAGGTTGGTGCTTCAGATGTAAATTAGTTGAATTAGGCTAATTTGTTGCGTGGGCGGAAGGAGTTTTTATGAGCGATTTTTTAGATGAAATTATATTATCAAATAGTGGAAGAAGCGCAATAATTAGGGGTTTTACGTTTTTTGGGCGTATGCTTTGCGAAAAGATGCAACGCTTAGGCGTAAAGCCTATTGCTATAATGGATATGAACCCTAGGTTTTTAGGTCATAACTTTATGGGCGTAAAAATTATTCATTCAAATGAACTTAAAAACTATACTAACTGTTTGTTTTATATGGCTATACTTAACAGTCAAAATGCAATAAATGAAATGGTTGGTAAAGGTGTTTTAAGAGATAATATACTTTGCCTGCACGAAGATTATTTTGAAAAGGTAATTTCACCAATAAACAATTCTTTTGCATACGACATGAATTACGAGGAAAACAAAGCCGAATATTATAAAGAGCTCTTAAAGAAAACTGTTATAAACGCACGCCCAATTTTCACGACAGTTGAAACGTCTATTAAGTGTAATTTAAACTGCTTAATGTGTTATTATTATGATGAGAAAAATAAACAAAGCAGAACTCAAAACAATAAATGCCTTTATAAAGCTAAAGATTTTTCTTTTCTTCTTTCAATTGGAGATAGAATTTCGCCCCAACTTGGCGGCGAGCCATTGTTAAGTGAAAGATTTTGGGATTTTGCTGATGTAACAAGCAATTTATGCAGCGAAGCGACACTAGTTTTTAAAACAAACGGCACCCT
>CAZEYG010000495.1:0-1910 GCA_964516575.1 uncultured Defluviitaleaceae bacterium | reverse complement strand
GGGGTTAAGATTCCTACTACCAACATTATGCTTGAGAACTTCTATTTTACAGGCGAGAAAAAACAGGAACAAAAAGTAACGGAAGGCAGCGGCGTATCTAGTGATTTCTTTGCATATGACGAGACTGTCGAGGATGCCGATTTACTATTTTAAAATATAATATCAACGCCCGATTGAAAGAGAGCTTTAAGCCCGACGACTTCATAGTGGTGATTGATATAGGTTAACAACAAAGGGTGTGGACAAATGGATTACATAAAACAGCTTAATGCTTTTGAACTGTGGCTCGAAACTAACTACTTACCATCGGTATCACAATTAATATGGTATAAACTCTTTATGCTGTTTAATAGATGCGGTTGGGTCGAGTGGGTTACAGTAGATAACTGTAGATTGATGGTGTTGGCTGATATAAAATCCGAAACAACCTTGATTAATAATAGAGACAAGCTCATAGCTGCTGGCCTTATCGAATTCAAAAAAGGCAAGAAAGGTACGCCGAATAGATATAAAATGGTTCGATTATATACTAGCGAATATACTCCAAAAAATGAAGTCAATACGGAGTTAAACCAGAGCGAAAACAAATATACTCCAAAAAATGGAGCTAATACGGAGTTAATACGGAGTGAAAACGCTAGTCAAAACGGAGCTAAAACGCTAGACATAAATAAACTAAACAAAACTAAACTAAACAAAACAAATAATATACATACTACTGTGTCGGGTAACCCGACTGCGCATGAGCAGATTATCGCTCATCTGAATCGTGTTTGTGGTACAGCCTTTAAGCCAAACACCAAAACAACAAAACAGCATATCAACGCCCGATTGAAAGAGGGTTTTACACTCGACGACTTCATAGCGGTGATTGATAAAAAGTTTTTTGAATGGGGCAAAAGGCCGGATATGGCGCAATATTTACGCCCACAAACGTTATTCGGGTCCAACTTTGAAGGTTATCTGAATCAACCTTGGACAGACGGTCGAAAGGCGAACCCAACGGATATAGCTTTGCGTAATTTTGTCTCAGATTCAGAGCCAGAAGGCAACGAGAATTCAGCTGGTTTTAGCGAAGAGAGCGAGGATGATATTTTTTGATGTCCAAATTTGAATTCGCGGAATTTGTCAAGCTTTACAACAATCTTTTTGGTGTGAATTTTGACGAGGGCAAGGCTAATGCTTGGCATGAAGTCCTTAAAGGCTTAAAGAACAAGGGGCTTATGGCTTCCATTCAGGCCTTGTCTATGGAGGTTGATTTCCCGCCAAAAATTAAAGAGATTGTGGACAAGTATGACGAGCTGAAACGCAAGCAGGAAACAAAAATCCGGGAACAGCAATTAGCAGAGCAGCAGAAATATCTTGCCAACGAAATCGGCAAGCAACATAAATGTCCAATATGCAATAATACTGGGCATTGCTTTTATCTTAAGGGCGGATACGAGTACTACTGCCGTTGTTCGTGTACGCGCGGCAAGGATTTGAACAGGTGGAGCAAGTTTCAGATTGCTAAAGACATGCCTTGTCGAGACCCACGAACCGGCAGGGATGAAATGATTTACATTTGCGACATAAACGATGTTCTAACGCCTGAGGAAATCGAGATTATTAAAATTAAAAACTCGGACATGCCAGATGATGCTGATTACAGCAATGCGCAGCTGAACTTATCCCAGATAAAGGGTAAGCTTTTTGAGAGTGAGAGCATTGCTTAGCCTAATAATTGCGAAGTTGGTGATTAAGATTATTTTTTATATAAATTACAAAATAACCTGCAATGACAGCCTGAACAACATATACTCTTCCAAGCACTGGACACATCGCAAGTCATATGTGAATGCGATACATACGATAGTGCGCAACGCCCTTAAATCCAACAGAGTTCCGAAGGAAATATTTAGACGGCCTGT
>CAZEYG010000494.1:0-1914 GCA_964516575.1 uncultured Defluviitaleaceae bacterium | reverse complement strand
TGCGCAGAATTATGTACATGGTTTTTTACTTAGCTATTTTTACAACCGACTTGACTATGTTTGCCTTGTTTTCCACGCTCTGATCCATAGCCCTTTGAATATCATCAAACTCAAATATGTCTGTAACAATGCCCTTTAGGTCTATTTTCCCTGCCGAAACCGCTTCTATGGCCATGGGGTAGATATTTCTATAGCGGAATATCGTTTTAAAATCGATCTCCTTGTCTAAAGCGAGATTCATAGGTATGCTTGTCTCTTCCTTTAGTGAATACCCCACAAGCACTACCGTGCCGCCCTTTTTCGTACCTTTCACGGCTTGCTGCATCGTTATTTCGTTACCTGCAGTCTCCACTATAACGTCGCACCCCTTACCGCCGGTCAGTTTCATTATTTCGGCCACAACGTCGGTTTCTTTAGCGTTTATAACGCCCGTTGCTCCCAACTCCAAAGCTTTTTCAAGGCGCTTGGGCATTATATCCACAACATAGACACGCGAAACACTTTTTGCCTTTAGCGCCATCATAGACACAAGGCCAATACATCCTG
Organism: uncultured Defluviitaleaceae bacterium; assembly: GCA_964516575.1. GTDB lineage: Bacteria > Bacillota > Clostridia > Lachnospirales > WRBF01 > CAZEYG01. The sequence goes on along the minus strand of CAZEYG010000494.1, from coordinate 1,368 downwards.
CCCCCATCACAACTGCAGTCTGCCCAAGCTGCGCTCCTCCTTGATTTGCAGCATGCAACCCCACAGCAAGCGGTTCTATCAAAGCGCCTTCCAAGGTGCTTACGTTATCTGGCAGCTTAAAGCACAAAGCCGCTTCGTGCGCAACATATTCTTGAAACACACCGTCTATCGGGGGAGTAGCAAAGAAGATCACATCAGGACAGAGATTGTATTTGCCGCTTTTGCAAAATTCACAATGTCCACAAGTTTTTCCCGGCTCCAAAGCAACACGATCTCCCGCCTTGAGGTGCTTTACATCCGCGCCGACTTCTACCACAGTGCCTCCCGGCTCATGCCCTAGAACGAACGGTGGCTTTACAACATGCCCGCCTATTGCACCCGCTTCATAGAAATGGAGATCCGAACCGCATATCCCCACATATTCCAATTTCACCAGTACCTCATTAGCTTCTGTCGTCGGGATCGGACGCTCTTCAAAGCCCATTTTTCCCACGTCGTTCATTACGGCAACCTTCATCGTCCCTTTCAAACCCTTCACTCCTCTCATATTCTCAATACATTTCAACTGCCATTGAAGAGCAGTTTTTCGTTAACTTTTCAATGGCAGTCTATTGTTTCGCCATCATCATTCTTGGATTACCCGCGCGCATCCATTATTAGACCACCCACTACCCTTTATTTAGGGTTACACGCCGATCAGCCTGATGCTCCATGGTGTATAAATTTTTATGTAAATTATCCCGCACTCTTTGCCGCATCCTGATGCTGCTTTACTTCATCTTGCGTCAACTGGCCATTATCTATGTAGATTTTTATGTATTCATCCACATTGCTCTTATCCACCAGAATCGCATCTATAGCATAGTCTGCCTGTTCCTTCTCTCCTGTCACAAGTTCGTATGCCAGTTTATTATTCAGTTCGCCAAGCTCTATTGCGTTTTGCAGGCAGGTCGCGGTTTGCAGGCCGTCCATAACGTTGAGCATGCCGCCCGCCGTTCCGTCCACTCCATAAACGAGAGTATCCTTAAACTCCGGATTGTCCTTTGCCATGTTGATAAAGCCCTGAGCCAGCGCATCAGATGTTGTGAGTGTGCAATCCCAAGACCCGAACGACTGCGCCCAGTCTTCAAAAACGGCCATTGCATCCGCTTCGCTGCCCTGTTCGATTATCTGGTCTCCCAAAACCTTGATGTCCGGCCGTTTTTCCAGCAACTCCGCTTTGAACGCTTCGTAACGAGTGGTAGTGTGAAGATTTCCAGGCAGGCAGTTCAATATCACCAACGTACCGTTTTCCGGGATTTTTTCAGCAGCATCCCTTGCAAGCACCGCACCCTGCTCGTATGGGTCGGCATCAACACTGGAAGCCCC
>CAZEYG010000493.1:0-1917 GCA_964516575.1 uncultured Defluviitaleaceae bacterium | reverse complement strand
GTTATTTAATTTATAACAATATTAATAAACAATCTCATATTATGCAATATTCTCCTTTGGGAATTAACGACTGGTACATAATTTCTATTGTACCTGATGAGATAATTTCTCAACGGGCGTATGTAATAATTAAAAATGCAATGCTTCTAACAACTTGTATTATTCTGATATTTTTAATTCTAATTGCGTATATTATAAGAACTCAAAAAAAGCACTCAGATCATCTTTATAAAATAGCATATTATGATAAACTGACTGGGCTTCCTAATATCGAAAAGTTCTGTATTGAAGCCGGAAAAATTATTAAGCATAATCCGGATGTTAATTTCTTTGTATGTAAGTTTGATATAACTCGCTTTAAAATGATTAATGAGATATTTGGTTTTGAAACAGGAAATGCCGTTATAAAGGCCATAACCGATACAATTTTATCTGTTAAGAACCCCCTTAGTCTTTTAGCCAAAGGCGGCGATGATGAATTTGTTGCGCTGGATACATTTGTTTCAATAGATGAGGCAAATGAGCATATGGAAATATTTGAAAAATTATTTAAAGAGCGTACTATAGAATTATTGGGCAACCATAAGGTTGAATTTCGATATGGCAGGTGTTTTATAGAAAAGGGCGAAAGCGACATAAGTTCTATTTTAGAAGGAGCTAATATGGCGCACAGCATTTCCAAAACACAAAAACATACCAATGTTTGCGATTATGATGAAAACTTTAAAAATAAGGTGATTAAAGATATAGAAATTGAAAACAAGATGGAACACGCTCTTGAGAAAAGAGAATTTCAAGTTTATTTACAGTCAAAATATAGATTGGCGGACCATACTATTGCCGGGGTTGAGGCTCTTGTCCGCTGGCAGGAGGATAACGGAAACATAATTTCTCCGGGAGATTTTATTCCGCTGTTTGAGAGAAACGGTTTTATAACTAAGCTGGATATGTATATGTTTAAAAGAGTTTGCGAAATAATCCGAGGCTGGCTGGATAACGGCGAGACGCCTGTTACCGTTTCTGTTAACTTTTCAAGGCTTCATTTATTAAACGATAATTTTGTTAATGAAATTGATGAGGTTGCAAGCAGTTATAAAATTCCCAAGAAATATTTGGAAGTCGAGCTGACTGAATCCACGATGTTTAAAAACGAAGAAGCTCTCGAAAATATTCTAACCAATCTTCATGAAGCCGGGTTTACACTTTCTATGGACGACTTCGGCACAGGTTACTCTTCGTTGGGGCTTCTCAAAAATTTGCCCGTAGATGTTATTAAAATAGACAGAGGCTTTTTTGTTAATAATAGATACAAAACCCGGGCAAAAACAGTTATTTCAAACATTATGAAAATGGCTAAGGAACTTAATATCCATACTGTCGCCGAGGGGGTTGAAACCCAGGAGCATATAGATTTTTTACGTGAGGTTGGCTGCGATATAGTGCAAGGTTATTACTATGCAAAACCTGTGCCCGCAAATAATTTTATTGTCGATAACGGGACGTTTAATAAGAAAGCATCTTATTCAGAGCAAGACTTTGAAATTTCCAATATCGGAAATATTGGGTTTGGAAGAAAAGGGCTTGGGGCTGACATGCCCATAGAGATATATAGATTGTTCCAGTTTACGATTAGAGAGACATTGATAACTAAATATGGGGAAGGTGAAATGATACAGAATTTTAGAATCGCCGGTAAGATGGCCGGCAGAACCTTTGCCCGGGAAACACTAGACCTTAACGTCTCTTTTGACAGCTTTATAAATCAGCTAAAAGCAAAGCTCAACGAGTATAAAATCGGAATTTTATCAGTTGAAGCCTTTGACGAAAGCTCAGGTAATGCAGTCCTTACAATCGGCGACGACCTTGACTGCTCTGGCGTAGCTAATTTAGGCACAACCTTGTGTCAGTATGACGAAG
>CAZEYG010000492.1:0-1918 GCA_964516575.1 uncultured Defluviitaleaceae bacterium | reverse complement strand
TTAAGGTATCAACTCTAACCTATTGTTTCACGTTGATTATTTTGTCACGTGAAAAATTTAGTATCACCCAAGGCGCACCGCTTTGTCCTCGTCTAAAGCGCATTATTTCCTTAATGATAACAGGACGATTTTTTTCATCAAGCCCTATAGATAACTCATAGGTAATTAGAGGATCTTTGTCGGTTTGGCGAAATTGAATAACAAACTCAATATTACCGCTTTGCTCTCTTGATATAACTTCGGCAAAACCACCGCGATTTTCAAGCGCAGCTTTTACATTTTTGGATAAGCAATCATTTAAAAACCCAAAGATATCAAAGAATGTCGTTTTACCAACTCCATTCATCCCCAGAAAAACCGCCATATTAGGAATGTTGGTTACTTCAACATGTTTAAACACCTTAAAGTTTTTAATTTTCAATGTCTCAATACGCATACGACACCTCCGTTAATTGTTTTTTCATTGCCTGTTTGCTGATATATTACAATGGCGATTATGTCAAACGACTTCATCTGATATTTTTCTTGCTAATTTATCAAAAGTTTTAGTTGTATAAAAAACTCCGCCAGAATAATCAAAATATGCACCTGTTATTTCTCTGCAAAACCCACTTAAAGAAGCCATAGCTAGCATGTCTTTAATTTCATCGCTTTCAAGCTCAAACATTTCAGAAGCTCTGGTTAGGAATTCATTCCAAAAAACGTTTGCTTTTTGAAGTTTATTTTTAAATGAATCATCAGGGTGTAATTGTTCGTATTCTCGCAAAAGCAGCAGTAATTTGATTTGCTTGTAAGACAATAAATTTAGAGAGTTATAATGTTCCTGAAAGTCATTATTGTTAATCTTATCACCTAAAAAATAACCTTTTCCAAGCAGCTTGGCAAAGTACTCAATTTTGTCGTTTGTGGCTAATCTATCAATAGCTTCTAATGTCCTTGAAAACATTGGCACGTATCATCGGTCTTGGGAAAAGAAGAAGTGCCCCTGCCATAATAAATTTAATAGCTACCCAAGCAAAAGACCAATGCAGCGAAGAGAATCTATATTTTCACTTAGATGAAAGCAGTATAAAATCATCTCCTTGCAGTTTATCGGAGTATTATTATATAAGGAAATGTCTAATTTCCAGCGGCTTATTAAGTAAGGAACCGGACAGAATTAGGCCACTCGGATGTTGAGCTTATAGATTTAGATAACTTTTCAATTTGATAGTATTAAGAATAGGGGCGCCCTTTAGCGCCCCAGCACCCTACACATCAAAATAAAACTGCCTAAACATTATGAAAATCCTTCCTCCGGGCATACGTCATCCGTATTCAAAATAATATCCTCAATTTCATCAAGACTTAACCCATCACCAACCATCTCATTTATGACACTCACATCATAACCTGCTAAAGAAGCGCTTAGTTTAAGCTGCGTTAAATAGTCGGCTTCAAATTTTCTATGTGTTGTACTGCTACTCTTAAACTTACTTATTTTCCGCTTTCCTTGGCTGTCAATATGCAAAATATCGCCGTCTAAAAGCTCAATGTCAAATATAAGATCGCTGTCCTTTTTAATTGTATTTTTGAAAGAGTAAAACAAATCGGATTCAATTATGCCACGCCAAAGAATCTGTTCTGTTGAGGCATAAAAGTAGGCCTGTAATTGTTTGTTTTGAATCAAGGCCAGTGGATTGCTGCCTTTGACTATGTAGAGGTTCTCTGTGTTGTCGAGAATTGTGAAATTGAAGCTGCCTTGAACAAGCTCTGCCATGGTTTTTATACCATTAAAATTTAGGTTTTTCTCTCGTTCAAGTAGCTGAACCGCAACATAACTGTCCGTTTCGATTTTGCTTTTTGGTAACTTCAACCGACTTTGCAAAGCATCATCGTTGTAAATTATGCCGTTATGAGCCAGCGCAAAGCCAGTTTT
>CAZEYG010000491.1:0-1922 GCA_964516575.1 uncultured Defluviitaleaceae bacterium | reverse complement strand
GTCCTCTACCATTTCAAGTACTTTAAGTCTTTCATCTTTCATATTTAATCCTCCTAATCATAAACTTTATATATTGCGGCTTACAACTATTTTGTCTCCGCAAGCCCTTTTAAGGGGCTCCGACTAAAAGACTGCAAGGCAAGTTTTAATCGGTGGGTTAATAATGCGGCATTAATGAAAACATATACGCTTATTATAAGCATAAGTTTATGATTTTAAAAGTATTTCTAACATTTTTTAATAATAAGGATTTTCTGGCCCGGATAAATTTTGTTGGGGTCTTCAATCTCATTAATTGCTACTAAGTCCTCTATGGTTGTGTTATATCTCTTGGCAATACTCCAGAGCGTGTCGCCCTTTTGAACAACATAAATTGTCAGGCTTGCGATATTATCGATAAACTCCTGGTCAAGAGGCATGAAATCAATATCGGTAATAAAGCAGGACTCCACCTCATCTGAAATTTTCGCATTAAATCCTACTAAGAAGCGAAGCTCAACTTCCCTGTCTGAAAGCATATTAAAGCTTACATGCTCAATTTGCGCGCTTATATCAGCCTTCATTGAATCTCTCGCGCCCTTTGTTTCAATGACCTGGCGGTAGGGCATAAGGGCTTTTTGATTATAAAGGGGCGCGTTGTCGTTTTTGGCTACATATAAAATATCAGCCGAAACAACACCTTCAACCACAACTTTATCCTCAATTATAGAATAATCATCAACGCAAACGTCGCCTGTTACTCTAAAAATTTGCAAAATATCAGGACACTCAGCGTCTAAAGAGCAAACCTCTTTAACTGGGTATTGATTTTTGTTACGGCAAACAATTTTAGGGTACATCATTACTTCTTTTTTGAATTTAACGTCGCTGTTTACGCAATAGGCGTCCTCTAAAATTTCCACCTCTGTCTGGTGATTAAGCTTAATAGCCGCAAAAATGGAAACTTCTGCGTCGATTGCCCTGTTTTCCCCGTCCTCGTCCTGCCTTGCCTGTATGTATTGATCATTCACAGATAAAACTATTTCTGAAAACATATCGTCTTTCGCGCCGGCAACTTCAATGCTTCCGTTAAAAGGAAGCTCATGTTCACAAAAGTCAACTATGCTACCGTCGTCGTCGCCCTTATAAAGAGTTGCAATTAAAAGTTCACCCGAAACAGAGACTCTGCCGCTAGAAACCTTAACATCCTTATTGGTAATTGTTACAGTGGACTGCAGAATCTCTCTTATATTTGGTTTTCCAGACGGAATTGCTAGACTTCCCTTTACAATAAATTTCTCCGTCTTGTTGTCAACCGTTTTATTGATTTCTATAAGTGACTTTTTCTGTTGATTATCAGTAAGACCAGAAATGCTTGTAATTACGTCACATTCAGCAGGAGCCTCAGCCACGGCGCTAATATCAATCAATGCCCTGTAGCCCAGCTTTCTGTCGTTTAACATCTTATAATCCATATTTGTAATTTTTGAGCCGATTTCTACCCATGTGTCCTTTGTAACACCTTCCATGTTGATAAAATCGTCAACGCCATTTACTACAGAAATATTATGTACCGGCTTATCTGAACCTTTTGCCAAATATAGAACATTGAGGCAAAGCCGCCCTGAATAATTTACCCGGTCATTAGAAACCTCGGTTTTATCTACAATAAAGCTTGCGTCCGTTTTTAGAATAAAGGCCATATCCGGCAAAACGTCCGGAACGATTACGTCCCCCTCCATCATAGCCTGTGTAAATTCCTGCCCTATCCGCCTGTTAAGGACAATTTTTTCTTTCAATAATTCGTGTTGCATTAAAAAATCCCCTCCTTTTACGGTTACTTATATTATTATATAAGCTGTGAAGGGGATTTATACCATATTTAATAGTTCTTGTTCAATTAGCCAAGCAATGCGATGAGTGAGGACTCTGGTTTTGCCACT
>CAZEYG010000490.1:0-1925 GCA_964516575.1 uncultured Defluviitaleaceae bacterium | reverse complement strand
AAGTTTCTTTTAATTCGTTAGCTTTGTCGAGAACACCCTCTTTATGTTGGGCAACAGGTACGATTATAACCTGTATAGGAGCAACATTAGGAGGTAAAACAAGACCGTTGTTATCGCCGTGTACCATAATAAGACCACCTATAAGCCTTGTAGTAATACCCCATGAGGTTTGATGAACATATTGCAGCTGATTGTTTTTGTCTGTATATTGAATATTAAATGCTCTTGCGAAGCCGTCTCCAAAGTTATGACTGGTGCCTGCCTGCAGCGCTTTACCATCGTGCATTAGGCTTTCGATAGCATAAGTAGCCTTTGCACCTGCAAACTTTTCGCCTTCTGTTTTTTGCCCTTGTATGACAGGCATGGCTAATATCTTTTCACAAAAATCAGCGTACATATTTAGTATCATTATAGTTTCTTTTTCTGCTTCTTCCGCCGTAGCATGAGCCGTATGACCTTCCTGCCACAAAAACTCCAATGTACGCAAAAACGGGCGGGTAGATTTTTCCCAGCGTACAACCGAGCACCATTGATTATATAACTTAGGCAAATCTCTGTAGGACTGAATTACGGTTGAGTAATGCTCACAAAACAATGTCTCAGATGTAGGCCGTACGCATAACCTTTCCTCCAGCTTTTCATGACCGCCGTGTGTTACCCATGCTACCTCAGGCGCAAAACCTTCCACATGGTCTTTTTCCTTCTGTAACAGGCCTTCAGGTATAAATAGCGGCATATATACGTTTTCATGGCCGGTAGCCTTCAGCATACTGTCAAATTGCTTTTGCATAAGCTCCCATATGGCGTAACCGTAAGGCCTAATCACCATACAACCTCTGACCGAGGAATAGTCTACCAACTCGGCTTTTTTAACTATGTCGGTATACCATTTGGCAAAATCCTCTTCCATGTTGGTAATGGCTTCTATTACCTTTTCGTTAGTTTTTTCCTTTGACATAAGAGACCACTTCCTTAAATAAATTTGGCTAAATTTAGAATCTAAAAATGCCTTGTTCCCATGTTTAGGGACCAAGGCATGTCGGCTGTACCACCCATATTAATAAGAAAGACTTATAACGCAGTCATACGCCAAACCTTTATAGGGCAGGTGCTAAAGGGTAGGTTCGGATAAATGAGGAAAACAAACCCCATCATAATGTGCTTTTATAAGCGTTTTCACCAGCCACGCTCTCTCTGAAATAAAAAGGCACTCCTACTATTCCTTATTCCAGCATTTTACTTATTTGTCTAAAATGTATTATAATAATATAAAAAATTCATGTCAAGGGGTTTATTTCAAAATTATTCGCCAATCCAAATCTCCCCTGTCAAGAGCAAGAAGGAGAGCTTCGGATGTTGCTAGGTTGCTGGCAAGAGGGATGTTATGTATGTCACAAAGGCGCAGCAAGCTATTAATATCCGGTTCATACTGATGTTGGCTTAAAGGATCCCTTAAAAAAATAACTAGGTCTATATTGTTTAAGGCCACTTGTGCGCTAAGCTGCTGCTCGCCGCCAAGATGACCGGCTAAATATTTATTGACCGGAAGATTAGTAGCTTCCTCTATAAGCCGCCCAGTTGTACCGGTAGCATATAAGGTATGCTTGCTTAAAATATTTCTGTACGCAATACATAAATTCTCCATTAATTTTTTTTTGTTGTCATGTGCAATAAATGCAATGTTCATATACTCACCCCTCAAAAACAGATTTATGCTTAGTCATCGTCACGTTAATAACAAGACCAATACCTATCATCGAAACCCACATAGAGCTTCCGCCATAACTGACAAGGGGAAACGGCATCCCCGTATTTACAAGCAAGCCAGTAGCAACACCTACATTAACAAATGTCTGGAAAGAAAGCATTGCCGCGACACCGGCAGCTAACAGCTTACCTAACATATCGACGGATTTATGAGCAAT
>CAZEYG010000489.1:0-1935 GCA_964516575.1 uncultured Defluviitaleaceae bacterium | reverse complement strand
CACTACAGTCCATTCCGGGGAAATCCTTGGCATTTGCGGCGTAGACGGAAACGGACAAACGGAGCTGGTAGACTCTATTACCGGTCTTATGAAGGTTAACTCAGGCGAAATTTTTATAAACGGCAGTAACATGACTAATAAGACACCGAGGGAAATCCTTAACCAAAAGGTTGCCCATATCCCTGAGGACAGACATAAGCGGGGGGTTATTCTTTCTATGAACCTTGTTGAAAACATACTGCTTATGAATTATTACCGTGAGAAATTTTCAAAAGGGCTTTTTATAGACTGGAAATATACTGTCGATTATTCAATGAACCTTTTAAAAAGCTATCAGGTTAAAACTACCAATCAGGTTGAAATGATGCGAAACCTTTCCGGCGGCAATCAGCAGAAGGTTGTTTTAGGCCGTGAAATTTCTAGGGAACCTGACCTACTTATTGCTATGCACCCGGCAAGAGGGCTTGACATAGGCGCTACAGAATACGTTCATAAAAAAATCCTCGAAGAACGAGACAGAGGCGCAGCGGTTTTGCTTATATCTACAGAGCTTGACGAAATAATCTCTTTAAGTGACAGAATAGCTGTTGTATACGAAGGCGAAATAATGGGAATCGTACCTCCAACGACAGAAATACACGAGCTAGGTCTGATGATGGCCGGCTCCCATAAAGTATCTTCATAGACCAAATATTGTTACACAGTCGGAAGTTATTATATGGAATATTGGCTAGATTTTCTCTAGTTAATATATGGTCTTTCTCGTTAGACAATAAAAACTACGAGCATAAAATAAAAGGAGGAATATTATGAAAATCAACAAAATCTTAGCTTTGGGACTTGCTTTAACAATGGTAATGGCTTCGGCCCTTGGCTGTAGCTCAAAGCCAGCTAAAGAAGAGCCTGCTGCAAGCGGCGGCGAAAAAAAACAGCTTAAGGTTGCGCTCATGACTTCCGGCCCTATTAACGACGCCGGCTGGGCAGCTTCTGCGTACGCCGGGCTGCAAATGATTGAAAAGGATTATAGCGCTGAAATCAGCTATACCGAGTCAATTAAACAATCTGACTTTGAAGAGGTTTACAGAAACTATGCGACACAAGGTTATAACGTAATTATTGGTCACGGCTTTGAATTCGGAGATTCCGCTATGGCTGTTGCTCCTGATTTCCCCGACACTACTTTTATTTGCACAAGCACTGATATTTCACAAGCGCCAAACGTAGGCTCTCTTAACACTCTGCCCTCACAAATGGGCTTCTTACAGGGTGTTGCTGCTGCTTATATGACAAAAAGTAATGTTGTAGGCGCTATCGGTGGTATTTCAATCCCACCGGTTGTTAACGCTCTTAACGGCTTTGCCGCTGGCGTTAAATACGTAAAACCTGATGTAAAGGTGTTATTAAACATGACAGGCTCCTTTGAAGACGGCGCAAAATGTAAGGAAGCGGCTTTTGCTATGATTAACGCCGGCGCAGACGTTATAATGTATGATGCCGACCAGGCCGGCCTTGGCGCTTTAGAAGCTATCAAGGAAAAGAACATTTGGGGTATATCCTCAATAGCCGACCAAAACTCTTTAGCTCCTGACAACATGCTTCTTAGCGGTATTTGCGACATACCAAAGGCTCTTGACTTAATAGTAGGTAAGGTTGTAAAAGGCGAGTTCAAACCACAGTTTTATCCATTAGGTGTTAATGACGGCTGCGTTTATACAATAAACAATGCTAAAGTATTCGACACAATGAGCCAAGAAGGTAAGGACGCTCTTGCAAAAGCTGAAGCGGGCTTAAAAGACGGCTCAATTGATGAAATGAAGCTCATAAGTGAGCTGGCGGAAACAGTTAAGTAACATCTTGAAAATAAAAGCCTTTGGGTTTTGCTCCAAGGCTTAGATTGTCCACAATAAGTCTTTTAGGTTTTAGCATCGCAGACTT
>CAZEYG010000488.1:0-1939 GCA_964516575.1 uncultured Defluviitaleaceae bacterium | reverse complement strand
GCTCCTTTAACTTCATAACATATTGATACGCCCAGTGATCCTTAGGCACGTCATTAAACTCGGCTCCGTATACAGGTTGTGCCCCATGGGTCAGCATAACGGCAGCAGCTATTGAAAACGATATATACTTCATTTGCTTTATTAATCTTTTCAGAGTTTTACTTAATATCTGTTTCATTTTTTCTCCCTTTCGGTTATATTCGTTATATTCGTTATGTTGTTTAGCGTGAACCAAAAAGCGCTACCTAATCCTATTTCGGATTTAACGCCGTAATTACCTCCGTGCTTTTCTATTACCTTCTTTACTATAGACAACCCCAAACCCGTTCCAGTAACAGCTCGCTTGTGTTTTTTATCTACCTTGTAATATCTGTCCCAGATATAAGGCAAATCCTCCGGCCCAATACCATCACCCGTATCGGATACTTCTATTTTAACCGTGCCGTCTGTAACTGTCTGGCTAACTATAATAAGTTTATCAGCGCCGGTATAATTAACAGCATTAACCAAAAGATTATAAAAGGCTTGGGTTATTTTTATTTCATCAGCCATTATTTCAACTTCATAATCATAATAAAAAGCAATGTTGTATCCATCGTTTTTTAACAGCTCGCTGATACGTTCCGTTATTCTCTTAAGGCTGCCGGTAAGATTAAAAGGCTCTATTGACAGCTTCTGTATGCCGGCTTCAAGTTTTGAAATATCCAAAACATCGTCAACAAGAGTTGCCAGTCTTTTTGCTTCGTCCATAATAGTTTGAGTTTGTTCCGGCGTAATTTCTCCCGGAAAATCCTGCATAACTTCGGCGCAGCTATAGATCAGGCTTAGTGGCGTCCGCATATCGTGAGAAATATTGGCAAGCAGCTCTCTTCTTAATACCTCGGCTTTATTAAGCTCAACGGCGGCTCTGTTCAGAGTATCGGAAAGCTCGGCAATTTCAAGAAAACCTTCACCTTCAAAATGTATGTCATATTTACCGCCGGCTAAAGCCTTTGCGCCTTTGTTTATATCCTCTATAGGCTTGGATACCCACTTTGCAATAATAAGCGCAATTAAAACAGACAGCACAATCATAATCCCCGTAATATAATAAAGCTGATAACGCAACGTTTTAACGGTTGCGCTTACGGGAGACACTATTGCGTTAAACGTAAACGTATGAGTCTGACCATCACTAAGTAATATACTTTTAGTTTTGGATACGGCAACGGGAAAACGCCTGCTGCGCTCGTCGTTACGCCCAGGTGGTATAGGCGGCTGTGTGTTCGGTTGATTGTAAGCCGGAGGTTGAGCGACCCAATTGTCCGCTTGATTAAGCTGATTATTAGATAACGGCCTTGCCGGGCTTATAAAAATTTCATTATTTTCCGAAAAGCCTCTTATAATCGCTCCAAGCTCGGGATTATTCACGTTTTGTTCAACAATACTAATAGCCTTTTCAATTTCCTTTCCTCTTATATACATATAAGTATCTTTTAAAAGGACAATTTGGAATATACTTAGTATAAGCAATAAAAGAGCGCAAAACCCTAAAAGAAAGGCAAATATTTTCCATTTAAGGCTAAGCCGGTTGTTCAGCCAGTTAGTAAGTTTCTTCATGCCTACCCCTCAAATCTGTAACCCAACCCTCTAAGAGTGGTTATAAACTTTGCGTATGGGCCAAGTGATTTACGGAGCAGCTTCATGTGTGTATCCAGCGTTCTGTCGTCACCATAATAATCAAAACCCCATACTTCGTCAAGTAATTTTTCTCTTGGGATTGCAATGTTTTTATTACGTATCAGAAAAAACAGCAGATCATATTCCTTCGGAGCCATATTTACAAGCTCACCGTCTATGAAAACCTTATAAGCGGTAACGTCCGCTTCCAAACCTTCTTTTCTAAACACAACATGGTTATCCTCGTCATTTAGGTTTATGCTTTTAGAGCTTCGCCTTA
>CAZEYG010000487.1:0-1954 GCA_964516575.1 uncultured Defluviitaleaceae bacterium | reverse complement strand
TACCGATAAGCTCAAGCTTTGTGCCATCGGCAAAATAACCTGCCGCTTTGCGGGGCAATGTAAGCTTGCCTCCCCGCATTACAGCTTTACCGCTAAAACGGCTTAACTGACGCACAAACCATGGGCTAAATGATGTTTGGTTTGCCTGACTCAAAAAAAGCATGAAGCGTTTATTTTCATTGTATGTACTGTAAGAACAAGAAAAAGATAACCTCTCCCCTGCAAACATGTCGGGCAGCTCTACTACGCCGTTTTGTATCCAGCATGAAAATGAACCTATAAACATAATTACACCTCTTTCATTGGCATCCGTTCCAATCGTGCTCAATATCTCTGGTTTTTCCGAAGCGAACCACAGCGGCAACCGTTCCATTTATGGCCAAATAAACATGCAATCCCCATAACTACACCCCCTTTTCTTTATACATCATAACGCAAAAGTATTTCTTATTTTCTACCTAAAGTTTCAAACACTATGTAAATAAAGCAAGTGAAACTTTGCCTAAAAATATATCACAGAACTATGATATAATTAAGAAGAAGAACGGAAAGGAGGTATCGAAATGGGACTTTTTGAACCGGCATGGAAACATAAAGATCCCCAAAAACGAATTAGGGGTATTACCAAGCTGAGCGATCAGGAAATACTGAAGCAAATCGCCGCAACAGACCCGAATCTGGAAGTCAGGCTAGCAGCCATTGAAAAAATTACAGATGAATTGTTTCTAACTCAACTTTGTCTTGCTTTGAAGCACAGTGATGTCAGTAAGGCCTGCCTAAATAGAATAAGAACGAAGCAGTTCCTGCTGGAATTGGCATTAAAAGACCAAACAACGATTTCGCAAAGCTGCTTTGATAGGATAAAAACCTCGCTAAATAAAGAAGAATTACACACGATTCTTTTTGAAGCCGCCGATTCGGGTACCCGAAGGCAAGCGGCATCCATAACAGATAATTACGATGACCTGTTGGAGTTGGCATTGAAAGATAAGACAGTGTTAGCGGAAGAATGCGTTGAGAAACTGAAACCCTCTATTAGAAAAGCTGATTTGCGCTTGATTATTTTTAAAGCTGTTAATAACAATGCTCAAAACATAGCACTTCACTATGCAGAAGATTACAATGACATACTTGAATACGTATTATTGAGACATCCCAACGAAAGCCGCCGCAATGCAGTTGCTTATATTATCGAAGAACATAAGACACCAAGAATATTTTGGAATGCCGTTATCAAGTTTGCTGAAAGAGAAACTATGTCATATGCGATTGAAAATCTATTAAGAACAGTACTTTCGGATATGAAACAAGAGGATCTCCTGTGCGTTGCGACAGACAGCCGCATCATCAGTTTCGCAAGGGAAACTGCAATAAAAAAATTATCCGATAACGACGCGCTCTTGAAGCTCTACAACAACCAAGGCATAGATGAAAATGTTAAAAAGGCAGCGATTGAAGCTATGAGCGATGAAAAAGTGCTCTTAAAAATTGCGCATGAAGATAAAAATGAACGAGCTTGTTTGAAATTGAGCGGCTATCTATGTACTTCCTGCCGTCGTGAAAATCTGCCGGAGGATGGGGAGCTTGTTTCATGTACTTGTAGACATTGCCACACGGAGAATCACAAATTTGAGCGCAAGCATAAAACCATAGAGCACAATCGTTCTTCCGAAACTGCGAGTAGTTGGGATGAATGTGTTCGTTGCGGAGCAACAAGCAATTATAAATCCGAATTCCGATATACGGATTGGTGAGAAGGTTGCGGCAAAACTTACGATGAACAGCATGTGTAGGGAGGGTAAATTGTATGTGTGCGATTAAGTTTGAATCTGCCATGAATAAACAGGAGACTAACATGGACGATAAACGAACCCCCATAAAAATCGTCGGCATTGGCGGCGCAGGTTGTAATATGGTCAGGCACATGCTGTCTAACCATTCGCTGGAAGCCGAA
>CAZEYG010000486.1:0-1957 GCA_964516575.1 uncultured Defluviitaleaceae bacterium | reverse complement strand
ATGCCCCTTACAACACGCATAACAGAATGGTATGCTTCGTTAAACAACATGTCATAAACGTCAAAAAAAATCGGTATAATCAGATATATAACAATAAGACCTATAAAGAGCTTCAGCGGCATACCTACTGAAAAAATATTCATAGACGGTGCGGCTTTAACAAGCAACCCTAAAGAAATATCCACAATCAGTATTGTTCCGACGAGGGGTAAGGCTATTTGTACGGCTATTGTAAAATAATTGGTCATTAGCTTAATAATTTGCAGAACAAGGCTGCTGTTGCCTACGATTTTAGCGGCTCCTATAGGCAGCACATCATAGCTGTAAAACAATGCGGATATAAACGAGTTTAGGCCGCCGGTTTTTATTAGAAACATACCCATAAGCAAGTATAGAAGATTACCGACAATAGGCACCTGAATTTGGGTTGTAGGATCCATAACACTTACCATAGAAAAACCGATTTGATAATCTATTAGCTGCCCTATAAAATACATTATGGAAAAAATCATATAAACAATGTATCCTATAACAAACCCGGAAAGAAGCTCTCTGGCTAATAAGGTTACATAACCTATTATTGAATCAACATAATACACTTCAGTTATTTTTCCTGACGCAAGCACCATATATGCAGCAAAAACGGAAAAGGCAAGCCGTGGAATAGTTGGAATATTACCGCCGGATATTATTGGTAAAATAAGAAAAAGCCCCAAAAACCTTGACGCTATAACCAAAAGCACATCTATGTTTGTATAAAATTGGAGGAGAGCCTGGTCAGCTAAGGATTCCACGACAAAACCATCCTATCTAGGAATTATGAGGCTAGGGAAGCTCATAAAAAGGTTAGTTACGAACTCACGCATCGTCACAAGCATAAAAGAACCAAAAAGAGCTATTGCAACAAAAACGGCTATAATCTTTGGAACAAAAGCGAGAGTAGGTTCTTGTATGGACGTAACAGTCTGAAATATACTTACAAGTATACCTACAGAAAGCCCTATTAAAAGGGGAGGTGCGCTAACTATTATAACAGTATAAAGCGCTGATTGAACTATATTTATTATTGTATCCTGGCTCATGTTTATGCCTCGCTTTATCTAAAAGTACGGACAAGGCTTTCAAGAAGCAAGCTCCATCCGTCTGCCAAAACAAAAATTAGAATTTTAAAAGGCAAAGAAATCATAGCTGGAGGGAGCATCATCATACCCATAGCCATAAGGGTAGAGGCAACAACCATATCAATGATTATAAAGGGCAAATAAATATAAAATCCTATTTGAAAACCTTTTGTTAATTCACCTAGTATATAAGCGGGGATAATAACTCTGTTAGGTATCTCGTCAATAGTGGCAAATGTTTGGCCGGAAAGCTCAACAAACAGCGCCATGTCCTTATCTTCACATTGAAGAAGCATGTACTCTCTTATGGGGCGCATAGCGGAATCCAAGGCCTGAGCTTGGCTTATTTGCCCGTCGGTATAAGGCTGCAAAGCTGTTTCATTAATGATTGAGATGGTAGGGCCCATAAGAAATAAGGTCAAAAATAAAGCCAACCCAACTAAAATCTGATTAGGCGGCATTTGTTGAGTGCCTAACGCCGAACGTGCAAAGTGAAGCACTATAATTATGCGGGTAAAGCACGTAAGCATAATTAAAAGCGTTGGGATTAAGGTGATTATTGCAAGTAAAAAAAGTATTTGCAAGCTGCTTACTACAGACTGCGGGTCTTCCGTAACGCCTATATTAAGCCCGATATTGTTTGGGAAGGGCAGAGCAGCGGCATAAGCTGTTGTGCCACAAAAGCAAAATATTGATAAAGCAACTATTAGAAAAAATAAAGCCATGCGGGGTCTCTTCATACAGACCTCCTATCCTTTCAAATTAAGCATCATCTTTTTTAAACAGTTTATTTAAATATTTTTCAAAAGGTATAGTGGGTAAAATCTGACCCGATT
>CAZEYG010000485.1:0-1961 GCA_964516575.1 uncultured Defluviitaleaceae bacterium | reverse complement strand
CTTGTATTTGAAGGGGCTATCCCTTCAATCGTCACAGCGGAAGAATGGACGGTTGTCCAACGCTTGCGTAACACTCGTCGCCGCCCACAACGTATAACAGGCACGCCGAACCCCTTGCGTAATGTGGGCTATGTTCCTGTAAATTTTAAACACTTCATTTTTAACGTTGTCAATTTGTAAAAGACCCTTGTTTGCAAGGTAGTTGCTGGCGGTTATAACATCCTGCTTGTTTATTATGTAACCTTCCTTTTTGAGCGCTGCTGTAATCATTTCAATGGAGGCGCCCATAGGGATAACGTCACGGCACAATTCTAAAATCCTGCCTCGTAATATCTGACGCTCTGTTATGTCTGTAATTTTGTTGTTCATTTTATTCATCAATAACAACCCCCATATCTGTAATATCACCCTCGGCAAGGTTTATGCCTGCGGGTGTTAGGCTGACGAGAGAATTCTCGTAGTTATTATCATCAACAATAATTTCAACATATTCTTTTTTTACACCTGACAAATATTTAATTGCTTTTAGAATGTTACTTTCATTGCTGTGTGGTTTATAGCGTAATAAAGATTTGAGATAACTAATCCGTATATCCTCGCCATAACGTATATAAAGCATTTCAATTATGGCACTTCTAAGTTCTTTTGCTCTGATAATTTCCATTTCTTTATCCATCCTTATGCCCCATTCTTTCTAAATAATTTTCAATATTGTTAACCTTTTCCAGCACTTGAACATGGGAAATTTCAATCTGCTTCATTGTTTCCGCTATTTTTTCCATTGTCCGGCTCTGCTGTTCAATGGTCGACATCAGCATATTTTCACGCTTCTCCGCTTCATTTCGCATGAGTTTTTCCCGCTTGTCGCTTTCTTGTCTCAAAAGTTCCTCACGCCGTGAGCCTTCCACCAGCAGAATACTTTCACGTTCTTTAAAATTTTCTAACACGCTGCTTAGCAGTGAATCTCTTTTTTCATCTTTTTTAAGGAAGTACCAAATGAACACAATCAGCAGCACTGGAGTAATGCCGATGTCTATGGCCGCCTTGATGATTTCCGTAATCCCCATTTTCCAGCCTCCTAAGAATAAAGCTGCTCTTTAAGCCTAATAAGCTCCGCTTCAATGCCGTTTTTTATGTAAAGCTCTGTGTCGCCGACTGCCAATTGCAAGTATTCAAATATCTCCGGCTGTATAGTTTCAATAATCTCGGCATAAGCGTCCCCAGCAAGAGCAAAAAGCTCATTCTTGCCGGCCTGGCCGTTTTTAACCGCTTCCCTTAAATCCTTGCCGACTATCTGCTCCAGCTTGGCAACCGTTACTGCCGTTGTGTTGAGTAAAACATCCTCTGCAAAATCAAATAGGTTTTGCAGCGCTAGGCCGTCCTTAGCCTGACTCCAATTTCTAGCGTTTTTTAGCTTTTGCTTAAGATAAGCGGCAGCCATGGTGATAAGATAACAAATTCCAATAGATAAAATACTGAAAAATACTTTTAAAAACATATCTGCAGTTTCCATAAAACTATCCCTCCTTTTGATTATAAACCTCTTTTTTATCGTTGTACGTTGCCACTGCCTTTTTCTTTGACAATCCCTTTTATAAATCTACAAGGGACAACTGTCCTTCAAGTGGTGCATACTTCAGCTCCGCCACCCTTTCCTTTACAACCCTGTAAACCGTGCTTTCAGACACCCGGTACTTTACAGCCAGCTTTGGAACGTTGTCACCATCGAACTCATTATTAATCCGCTTGTAGATTGCTTCCTTAGCAAGCTCAAAGGGCATTGGTACGTACATTTGAGTGCCGCCGTAACTTTCAGACAACTTACGCAAAACGTCAAGTCCTAATGTTTCTGCTATAGATTTGTGCTGTGGCTGTAAATCGTCAATAGCAAGAGAATCCCAAACATCCTTGTTTACCATCCCAAATAACCCCCTTTAGTTTGCAATACTTGCTATAACAGC
>CAZEYG010000484.1:0-1961 GCA_964516575.1 uncultured Defluviitaleaceae bacterium | reverse complement strand
GGCAGAAAAATGGGGCATAACTCCAAGAAGAATACAGGTCCTTTGCAACGAGGGGAGAATTGAGGGTGCTTTGCGGTTTGGCAGTCGTTCATGGGCAATACCGATGAGTGCCGAAAAGCCTAAAGACGCCCGCATTAAGTCCGGCAAGTATATTAAGCCTAAAGATTGATTTCTTTTCCGCTTTTATTCTTTGCAAAGGAGGGTATTTGTGAGTATTTTACATCCCATTCAAAACTTATGCCTAAAACGCAAGCTATTCCATTCAGAAGCCGACTTCCAGTTTGCGCTTGCATGGGAAATACAAAAATGCTATCCTACCGCCAATGTTCGGCTTGAATATTGTCCTGCTGAGGCCCCCAATATGCACATTGATATTATCGTTGAAATGGATAACGGAGTGTTCCCCATTGAGCTGAAATACAAGACACTAAAGACGACTACGCAGATTGATGGTGAGAGCTTTAACCTCAGATACCACGGTGCGCAGGACTTGGGGAAATACGATTTTATGGCTGATTTACAGCGCATAGAGCGGCTAAGAGCCTTGTTGCCGAGGTTCAATAAGGGCTATGCGGTTATGCTCACCAACGACCCATCGTACTGGAATCCCTCCACTACCGGCAATACTGTGGGCGAGGCCTTTAACTTATATGATGGTACTGTTAAAACTGGACAGATGATTTGGGCAGAACATACCGGCGAAGGTACACAAAAAGGAAGGACTATGCCAATCACTCTTTCGGGCAGATACGAGATTCGGTGGCAGGATTTCAACCGAGTAGGTAGTGGTAGAAATGGACTTTTTAGATATACGATTATTGAAGTGAACTAAAGAAATGATTGGAGATATTATATGAGCGATTTTCAAACCATGAACAATGCAAATTATCGTAAAGAAGATGATACCTTTTTCCTCACCGCACTGCCGAAAACAGACTACTTTGTCAACCCCGAAACCGATGAGGTTACGGCCAACGCACCCTTTGTTTATAAGGAAATATGCGGCGATTTTGTAATGCAGGCAAAGGTTTCCCCCCGTTTTGTCAGCACCTACGATGCTTGCGTTCTGCTTGCGCTTGATGATGAGAAAACATGGGCTAAGGCTTGCTTTGAGAATACCGACATCAGTACGAAAGCGGTCGTAACCGTGATGACAAGCGGCAAGTCGGACGATGCCAACGGCGTGAATGTTGACGGCAATCAGGTTTGGCTTCGCTTGTCGAGAAAGGGTAATCTATTTGCCGTTCACTATTCCTTGGACGGCGAGAAATTTTTGATGGCACGGCTTTCTCATATCCCTATGAGCCGCACTGTTAAGGCGGGCATGGTCGCACAGTCACCGCTCGGCGAGGGCGGCGAGATGGTATTTGAGCATTTTTCGCTTGTGCAAAAGACGGTTGCCGATATTAGAAGCGGGGAGTAGAAAAATGACCGAAAGAGAAAAAATGCTTGCCGGGGAGCTATATGACCCAGCGGACAGCGCGCTTATCGTCCAATGGCACAAGGCCAAAAACCTCACAAGGGATTACAACGATTTGCCATCCGAGGACTTGGAGGGCAAGAATAAGCTACTCTATGAACTGCTTGGGGGCAGGGGTCAAAATCTTTGGATAACTGCGCCGTTCTTTGTCGATTACGGAAACAATATCTATATCGGAGAAAACTGCGAAATCAACATGAACTGCATCTTTTTAGACTGCAACACCATCACAATCGGAGATAACTGCGGCATAGCGCCCGGTGTTCAAATACTTACGGCGTTTCACCCCACAAGCGCCGCCGAGCGTGTGAGTGTGAACGAACAGGGCTTTGCCTTTTGGAAAACCCAAAGCAGACCGGTCAAAATCGGAAACGATGTTTGGCTCGGCGCAGGCAGTATCATTATGCCGGGCGTGAGCATCGGCAACAATGTAGTCATCGGCGCAGGCAGCGTGGTCACAAAGGACATTCCCGACAATGTG
>CAZEYG010000483.1:0-1975 GCA_964516575.1 uncultured Defluviitaleaceae bacterium | reverse complement strand
TTGCTTATTATTTTTATTTCAACTCTTCTGTTTTTCGCACGGCCCTCTGGTGTATCATTAGATGCAATCGGCCTGTATTCGCCATACCCAACCGGAATAATACGCCTTGGGTCTATATTTTTTGTTTCCATAAAGAGCGCTGCAACCTCGGATGCCCTTGCGCATGATAAATACCAGTTGTTTTTAAACTGAATCGTTTTTATTGGCCTGTTATCAGCATGGCCTTCTATTTCAACGTCACTGCCTGCATATTCCGCTATGGCTGAGCCTATTTTATCTAAAATCGCTTTTGCTTCGGGCTTTATTTCTGCACTAGAGCTGTCAAACAAAATATCTCCGGGAAGATTTATCTTAATAAATCTATCATTCATATCAACAACAACTTTATCCTGCAAATTGTTTTGTGATAAATATGTCTTAAAATCCGAAGCCATTTTCTTTAGCTCTTCCTGTGCCTCTTGATATTTCTTGTCAAACTCTTCCTTTTCTTCTTTGACTGCCTTGCTTGGCTCGGTCATTTCTTTTATTCCACTGCCAAGCATATCCGTTATACCCTCTGAGGCACCGCCAAAGTCGATAAGAGTTGCTGTGTATCCGGGAACAGATGCTGCTATTGCATCAAGCTTGCTTTGGTCTATTGTGGCAGAGGCATAAAGCAAAACGAAAAAGCATAACAAAAGCGTTACCATATCGCCATATGTTGCCATCCATTCCGCCAAGCCTTGCTTCACTTCCGGAGCTTTTCTTTTCGCCATTATTCTTCACCAGCCTGTTTATCATCATTCCTTAAATTCGGTGAAAGGAAGGATTTAAGCTTTTCTTCTATAATTCTTGGGTTTTCACCTGCCTGTATAGATAAAATACCCTCTATCATAACTTCTTTTAAAAGCATTTCGTCGTTGCTATAAATTTTTAATTTGTTTGAAATAGGCATTGCAATAAAGTTTGCAATTATAGAGCCATAAAACGTTGTTACAAGAGCAATGGCCATTTTGGGGCCTAATTGAGAAGGGTCCGACAAATCCTGCAACATAAGTATAAGCCCAATGAGCGTTCCTATCATGCCCCAAGCCGGAGCTGATGAACCAACAAAATCCCAAACACCACGAACATCATTATGCCTTGTTTCTATATATGCCATTTCTGTTTCCAGTATATTTCTGACAAGCTCGGGGTCGGAGCCGTCCACTATAAGCATAAGCCCTTTTTTCAAAAAGGAATCATCTATGTTATGCGAAGCTTCTTCTAAGGCAAGCAGACTTTCCTTTCTTGCTAGGTTTGCAAGCCTGATTATTTCATTTATGCCCTCTGCCGGATTAACCTTTGGTGGCACAACGGTTTTAAGCATCGCCTTAATAGACTTTAATATTCTTGGTATTGGGTTTGCTATAAGCGTTGCTGCTATTGTCCCTCCAACTGTTATCATTATTGATGAAGGCTCTATAAAGGCTGCCATCATTTTAGCAATATTAAAGTTTGTTCCTAAAAGCATGGATGTTAAAATAAAGAAAGCTCCTGCTAAAAAACCAAGTAGCGTTGCAATATCCAAGGGTGGTACCTCCCATCGAGTAGTTTTGATACTTGAAACTAGAAAATAAAAAATTAATTATCAAATTTATTGTAAGGGTTTGCTTTTCTTTTAAATTCTATTGTTTTTGCTACTATATTCTCAACTGACTCCCTGGCAATTATTTTTCGCCCTGTTGTCATGGTTATTGTCGTATCTGGATTCGATTCTATCATTTCGATTAATTCGCAATTTATAATTATTTCCTTATCATTTAGTTTTGTTATGCTTATCATAATAAAACCCCATTTATATATTAGATACCTAATGCTAGATGCCGGAGACTGGGTTTTCAGCCCCCGGCTTCTAGTTTTTTAGCGTCTATATTTTATTATCTCTTCAAGTTGACTAACTCTTGCAGCATATCATCTGATGTTGTTATAATTCTGGAATTGGCTTGGAAGCCTC
>CAZEYG010000482.1:0-1989 GCA_964516575.1 uncultured Defluviitaleaceae bacterium | reverse complement strand
CAACAGGATATTATTTGCAGAACCTGCTCCTTCGTTAGCTTTTTAATAATTTGATTATCTATGTATAAGTCTTTCATGCTTTCTTGTTTACCTCCCCGGGGCCACGTTTTTTCAAATAGAATAAAGCCGGGTTATATTCATTATTTATGGGAGATTAGTACTATATCAGCTTGTCTTGCAAAAGCCTGGAAAAAACCTGTTCGGCCATATCCTCTGCCGTGCCTGTAATAAGCACTCTTTCAGTAGTTGCTTCAGGTGGGAAAACCCGCTCTACTTGGGTTGGAGAGCCGTTAATCCCATACATAACCGGGTTCTTATCATCAAGGTCAGACAATGAATAAACACTTATTTCCTTGTCGGCGTAGGTTATACGGCGTTTGTAGCTTGGCAGCCTTGGAACATATATACCTTTTTCAACCGTAATAAGACAAGGCAGTGTAACGTCAGCCACCTCCAGATACTGACCCATATCCGCTTCCAGCCGGATAATTCCGTTTTGCAAGCTAATAATTTTCGTAACCCCGGCCACGTGAGGTATGCCCAAAAACTCTGCTATTTCCGGGCCAACTTGGGCAGTGTCTCCATCAGTTGTTTGCTTGCCGCAAATAATCAGGTCGTAACCTCCAAACAAATGAATGCCTTGGGATAAGGCGTAACTTGTAGCTAAAACATCGGCGCCTGCAAAGGTCTTATCCGTTACAATCGCGGCGTCATCCGCACCCATCTCCAAGGCTTCCTTTAAAACCGCACAAGCCTGCATTGGCCCCATTGTAATCGCCTTAACGTTACCGCCATACTGCTCCTTTAGTCTTACTGCCGTTTCTATCGCATAAAGGTCATATGGGTTTAGCTTGGATTCAACTCCGTCCCTTTTAAGTACTCCCGTCAACTCGTCAATCTCAACCTTTGACGTGCCGGGTACTTGTTTAATACATAACACAATATTCATTTTCAGACCTCTTTTTATCCTGAATTCACCGGATATAAACCCCAGCCGACTTATATTATGACGTTTATGGCCTCAAGCAGCTTTTCTGTGTCGCTAAGGTTCAGATTAGTAGCCGGTATTAAATAATCTGTCAAAAGCTTAATGTTTTCTTTTGTTGGGTTAAGACCTATCTCTTTGAGCGTAGACGGCATGTTCATTGAAAGCATATATGAGCAAAACTCGTCGATTTGCAGCTTTGTCATGCCGTTAAAGGCCATTTGCATCGGTATCCCAACGGCAACAATTTCCCCGTGTAACATATGGGCTGATTCTGCCGTAAAATAACGGCGCATAAAATCGTACAACCCATGAGCCAAAGCAAGCTGATTTAACCCGCATGAAAACCCACTTACAACAGACGTATGCAACAGGTTTGTAAGTATAATATCATCAAGCCGGCCGCTTTGCAAACCATTATCATAAACATTTTTCCCTTGACCCATTAGAAAGTCATAAATTGCTCGAGAGTTAATTATACATATATATTTTTCAAGGGAACATTCGTTATAAGACTCTACTGTTGAATTATGTAATACCTCCGGCAGCTTTGCCAGCGAATCAAAAATACCTGCCGCAATTGTTCGTTTTGGAGCAGCTGCTATTATTTCCGTATCTGCAATAACAACGTCTACCTCCTTCTCCATAGCTACAGAGCCGTCTGATTTACCCTCGTCAGTATACATAATACAAACGGCGGAAGAAGCGGCGCACGTTGCAACGGATGTGGGCAAACAAATAATATCCAGCCCCGAAAAAACAGAGGTACACTTAGCAAGATCAATAACCTTTCCTCCGCCAATACCGATTATTAGGGTGCAGCTATTTTCCTTTGCGGCTTTGGCATATTTTTGCGCCCAAGACCTGGAGCAGGCTTCTGTATGTATTTGAATAATAGGCGTTATGCCATTCTCCTTTAAAAGCGCTTCGCAACTTTCCAAAATAATAGGCGTAGTTACTGCCCCGCCGATAATAAAGGGCTTACCCCCCAAGCGCAAAATCTC
>CAZEYG010000481.1:0-1994 GCA_964516575.1 uncultured Defluviitaleaceae bacterium | reverse complement strand
TACAAATTTCGTATAGCTTTTGGGAATTGGCGCTGCTTTTGTCTCCGATAACAAGGATCGTTTCTACAATTCGGGCTATTGATTGGGATTCTGTTTGCCTGTCTTTAGTGGCCTTACAAATTGTGTCTCTTAGGTTTATGCTTGCGCCGGTTTTGTTAAGTATATCCATAATCCTTTCAAGGGTAGGTTTAATAAACGTAGTTTGTACAACGGCCGTATATTTCTTATCTAAACAAGGCTTAAAGGTTACGGCTTCGCTTTCGTTCTCGATAACAACAGCATCGTTCCCGCAAAAGCCCTTAATAGAAACAACCTCCGGGTGGCTGCCGTTTCCGATAATGATTATCTCTTGGCCGGATTTTTTTGCTTCCTTAACAATATTTTGAATTTGCTTAACGTTTGGGCATGTACAATCAATATATTTTATACCGTTTTTGTTCATATATTCATATATGTCGGGTGGTACGCCATGAGAACGGAGCACAATTGTCCGTCCGTTTGCTTCCTTAACGTCGTTGATAACTGAAACGCCCCACGCCGCAAGCTCTTCCGTCACCTCTTTGTTATGGATAAGAGGGCCATATGTGCAAAGATTGTTTGAATCCGTTGAACCCGTTGAATCCGCCGTTAAACCTGCCGCTTCACGGACGGTGTTTATCGCCCGAGCGACGCCGTAACAAAAGCCGGCATATTTACCTACTATTATTTCCATAAAAGACCTCTTTAATAACAGTAACTTAATACAGTAACAAAACTTAGTGAGTAAGCTCGCTTACTTTTTCCATTATACCTTCGGTTATTTCGTGGAGCAAATCGGGTTTTATTTTAACACCGGCATATTCATCCAGCGATATTGGTTTACCATATTTTATTGTAATTCTGCGAATAGGGCTGTACACACCTGATATGCCGACAGGGACAACGCAAGAGCCTGTCTTTAGCGCAAACATTGCAACTCCGGCCTTTGCAGCTTTGGCGTCAATGTCCTTTACCCTTGTGCCTTGGGCAAATATGCCCATAACCTCACCACTTTTAAGCAGCTTTATGGCAGTCTTAAAGGATTCCATATCAGCTGTACCTCTGTTTACTGGGAAAACAGCCAGATGTCTTAAAAACCAGCCTAAAACCTTGCTGTCAAAAAGCTCTTTTTTAGCCATGTAGTGTATTTGACGATTTATTGTAATACCAACCAAAACAGGATCTAAATAGCTCATATGGTTTGAGCAAACGATAACAGCACCTTCTTTGGGCACATTTTCAAGGCCTTCTATCTTTACTCGGAAAATCAAATAAAAAATAACTAAAATAAAATTTCTAATTATCCAGTAAATCATATTTATCCCGCCTATTTTATATTCGCCATAAGGCTTATTATATGGGTTGCAACTTGCTCCGGGTTCATATAACTGGTGTCTATTATAACAGCATCCCGGGCTATTTTTAAAGGAGAAATTTCTCTGGTCTTGTCTCTGTGGTCACGATTTTTTATTTCCTGCATAACTGTGTCGTGGTCGCAAGGAATGCCTTTGTTTGTCAGTTCAGCAATACGTCTTAGTGTTCGTACCTCTAAGCTAGCGTCAATATATACTTTAATGGTTGCATCTGGAAGGACATAAGAACCAATGTCACGACCGTCCATTACAACGTTGTTTTCGCCGGCAATAGCCCGCTGGAGCTTTACAAGCCGTTCTCTTACCTCTCCAATAACGGCAACTAAGGAGGAACCCTCCGCTACGTCTTGGGTTCGGATTAAATCCGTGACGTTTTCCCCGTTTAATATAATGCACTGGCGGCCTTCGTTCAGCATTAGCTTAATATCAATATCGTTAAGACAGGATATAACTTCATCATTGTTTTTAAGGTTTTTGGAGTTTTTCATGCAGTAGTAGGCTACGGCACGATACATTGCGCCGGTGTCTACGTATATGTAGCCTAGTTTTTTGGCTATTATTTGGGCGGCAGTGCTTTTACCCGAGCCACAAGGGCCGTCGATT
>CAZEYG010000480.1:0-1994 GCA_964516575.1 uncultured Defluviitaleaceae bacterium | reverse complement strand
GTTAGAAAAAGGGGCTGCCGCTTGAAGCGGAAACCCCAATAAATACAGGTGTTTCATGGGCATGAAAGGTGCTCAAACATTAAACCTAAACAAAACCACATCACTATCCTTAACAACATACTCCTTCCCTTCAAGCCTTACAAGTCCTTGTTCCTTCGCTTTAGAATAAGATTGTAACCGAATGAGATCGTCATAACTTACAATTTCTGCTTTGATAAAACCGCGCTCAAAGTCTGTGTGTATTTTTCCGGCGGCTTGAGGGGCTTTTGTGCCATTAGTTATTGTCCAGGCACGAACCTCCTTAGGGCCGGCGGTTAAAAAGCTGATTAGCCCCAAAAGTTTGTAGCTTGCTGATATGAGTTTTGTAAGGCCACCTTCTGTCTGTCCCATATCGGCTAAAAACATTGCCTTTTCTTCTTCATCAAGCTCTGACATTTCGTCCTCAATCTTTGCACAAACCACGTATACCTCAGAGCCTTCCTCGGCTGCTAACCGGCGAACTGCTTTAACATGAGCGTTACTGCCGCCGTCGTCGGTTAAATCATCCTCCATAACGTTGACGGCATAAAGCACTGGCTTACTTGTCAGTAAATTAAAGGTTTCAACAATTGCCTTTTCAGCCTCGCTAAAGCTAATCGTTCTGGCACAAATGCCGTTTTCTAGCTGCTCCTTAATAACGTTAAGCAGCTCAATTTCCTTTTCATAGGATTTATCGGCTTTAACAGCTTTAATCGCCTTTGCAAGCCTTCGTTCAATGGTTTCCATATCGGCAAAAATAAGCTCAAGATTTATAATTTCAATATCCCGCACAGGGTCTACAGTGTTTTCCACATGAACAACATTACTATCTTCAAAACATCTGACAACATGAACTATTGCATCAACCTCTCGTATATGCGCTAAAAACTTGTTTCCAAGCCCTTCACCTTTGCTTGCACCCTTAACAAGGCCGGCTATATCTACAAATTCAATAATAGCGGGAGTAACCTTCTCTGCATTATAAAGCAACTCCAGCTTATAAAGCCTGTCGTCGGGTACATTTGCAATACCAACGTTAGGGTCTATAGTGCAAAATGGGTAATTGGCGCTTTCAGCCCCTGCTTTTGTAAGAGAGTTAAACAACGTGCTTTTTCCAACATTAGGCAAACCAACAATGCCCAGCTTCATTTGTGTTCAATCCTTTCGATTTAAGGCTAACATTAAGGCAAAAACTTGCCGGCCTAATGTTTTATGCCAATAGGCCGGCTTTTTTATTCATGCTAACCTCAATTTACATATTAATATTTATTACATTTTGAAGATATAAAGTATCCAAACATAACTCCGCTGACATATGTCATAAATAATACAACTAAACCGATTGCCAACAACGTATTTCTTTTTTCATTAGGCACAAACGTACCCTTTGAAGGTGATTGTTCCGCTTCGCGCTGTGCAACCCTATAATGCCTTCTTGATTTTGAACCAGACATTTTGGCACCTCCTTGTTTGTTTTTTCTATATAATAACATACAACTATTTGACCTTAAAGGCAATACTAAAAATAAAAATACCTTCACGGAGGACAAATTATGCTTAAAATAATTATAAAACATTTAACTATATTGCTTGTATCAATATTTATATGTGGCTGCAGCGTAAATAATTCAATAAATTCCGTAGACCGTTTTGATGCGAAATCAGAAACTACAGAGGATAAAGCCGAGTTATTATCCAAAGAAATAACAAGCCTTAATGAAATAAAGTCTGCTACCGTTATTATAAACGGGAAAAGTGCTTTAGTTAACATTGAAATTCAGGGAGAAGCCAGCGACAAAGAATTGACCGTTATAAAAAACAAAGTAGAGCGCAGAATAAAAGAATTGGATAAAAATATAACTCAAGTAGGCGTTACAAGTGCAGCAGAGTTAATAAACGATAATGAAATGTTGGAATGATTATTATACAACCCGACAGTGAAAACATCATTTTCACTGTCGGGTTGTATCACGTTA